>CAIUDO010000851.1 GCA_903897935.1 uncultured Pseudomonadota bacterium | reverse complement strand
TGAGCGCGGCGATGAACTCGGTGTACCAGCCCTGCACGCGGCGCGGCTGGCTGGGCATCTGCGCGTTGAGCAGCAGCTCGATGCGCCCGCGACGCAGCACATCGCTGGTGAGCGTAGCGACCAGCGCCCCGTACATACGGATGAGCCACTGAACGCCGTTCTCCTGGTCCAGGCACGCGACGCGCCACAAGATGGCGTCGGGCTCCTGGTTCTGGATCTCGGACAGCAGCTCACCCATCACGGCGCGGCGGCCGCCACCGAACGGGGCGACGAAGCGGACGACGCGTGGGTTTCCGGCCTTCGCGGCCGACCAGTGGGCGCGCAACGCTTCGACATCTTCCTCACGCGCGACGAAGGGACGTTCCTCGGCCAAGTTTCTCTCCAGGGGGCTCAGGGCGCGGGGTGCTGATAGTTCACGTTCAACCTGCACCTACGCGCAGGCCCCGACGTTTCGGGGCACACCGGGCGGCCGCGGTATATAAGTGTCCGCCTCCAGGCGCGCAATGGCCGTCCTGGAGCGCTGGAGGCAACAATGTGGCGCACGGGCGCGGTGGTGGCGGCGTTGGGCATGGCCGTCGGATGTGGTGGTGGCGAGGAGGTTCTGGACGGGTACCTCTTCGACGTCACGGGGTTGGCGGTCATCGACGACTGCAACGATCCCACCGTGCCGTACCAGGAGACCTTCGAGTACCGCCTGTCGTTCGACGAAGCGAACGTGGTGCTCTCCATCGGCGCCGACGACTTCGCGACCGGGCGGATCGCCGGATGCGCGATCACGTACGACACCGCGGTGTGGAACGCCGAGCGCGCGAGCGGTGACGTGAAGTGGCAATTGTCGGGCGAAGCGGTCTACCGGCAGGGCGGCGACACGTGCAACCTGCCGGCCGGCATGGACTGGGAGGGCACCGAGACGTTCTCGGTGGTCGCGTCGGAGGATCCATCCATCCCGGTCGGTTGTCAGTACGTGCTCGACACCACCGGGGTGTACCTGGGCCCCGCTGGCGCCGGCTCCGAGTGACACGAGCGGACCTCGTCCCCGTCGTTCGCGGCGCGCGCGACGCGGTGTGTGGCGTCCTGCGTGGCAAAGAGGCGGTCGTCGATCTGGTGATGGTTGCCGTCGTCGCGGGCGGGCACGTCCTGCTCCAAGACGTGCCTGGCGTCGGCAAGACCACGCTCGCCAGCGCGGTGGCGCGCGCGATCGGTGGGCAATTCGCCCGGATCCAGTTCACGTCCGACCTGCTGCCGGGGGACATCACGGGCGTGCTCGTGCTCGACGCGTCGGCCAAGGACGGACTGCGGTTCCGCCCTGGGCCGATCTTCGCGAACGTCGTGATGGCGGACGAGATCAACCGCACGTCGCCGAAGACCCAGTCCGCGCTGTTCGAGGCGATGGAGGAGGGGGCGGTGACCGTCGACGGGCGAACGATGCGCCTTCCGTCGCCGTTCACCGTCGTCGCGACGCAGAACCCCTTCGATCTGCACGGGACCTTCCCGCTCCCCGATTCGCAGCTCGATCGCTTCTTGGTACGGTTGGAGCTCGGGTATGCGGACCGGGAGTCCGAGCGCGCCATCCTGCGCCGGGCAGCGCCGCGCGCGATCCTGGACGGGCCCGTGATGGCGCCGGAGCAGCTCGCGTCCGCGATAGAGTCGGCGTCGACCGTGCGTATCCCCGACGAGGTCGAGGACTACCTGCTCACCCTGGTCGAGCGCACCCGGCGCGACGCCCGGCTGCTGCGGGGCGTGTCGACCCGAGGCGCGTTGGCGCTCGCCCGCGCGGTCCGCGCGCGCGCGTGGATCGCGGGTCGGGCGTTCGTGGTCCCCGAAGACGTACGTGCGCTGGCGGTGCCCGTGCTCGGCCATCGTGTCGTCGCGCGCGCGGACGGCGGCCCCGCGGGTCGTGGTGGATCCAGGGCCATCGCAGGGCTCCTGGACGAGCTCCCGTGGGCCGGCTGACGCCCGAGCTGCTCGCGCGGCCCACGGCAGAGGGGTGGGTCGCGATCTCCCTTACGGCCTGCTTGTCGCTCGCCGCGTTTGGATCCGCGAACAACTTGCTCTATCTGCTCGTGGGGCCTTTGTGGGTCGCGGTCGGGGTCGCGTTGCTCCACGGCCGCGCCGCGCTCTACGAGGCCGAGGTTCATCGCGAGCTCCCAGACGTCGTGGTCGCTGGGGTCGAGGCCGCCGGGTGGCTGGTGTTGCGCGCGCCCCCGACGCGCGCGCTCGGGGTCGTGCACGCGCGCGAGCCCGGGGTCACCGACGTCGGCGTGTTCGCCAAGCTCCGACCCTCGAAGGAGGGTCGGGTCTCCGTCGGGTGGCGGTTCGCGCGACGAGGCGTCGTCGATCTCGACCGGATCGAGCTCGTCGCGGTCGGTCCGTTCGGGTGGGCCGCGCGCACGCGCTGGGTGGCCAGCCCCTGCGCGGTCATCGTGCTCCCGCGACCGCTCGGGGGCGCCGACGGGGACCACGGCGTCCCCGAGCTGGACGGGGACGTCATCGGCCGCTGGTCGG
>CAIUDO010000850.1 GCA_903897935.1 uncultured Pseudomonadota bacterium | reverse complement strand
GCCGCCCTCGCGCTCGTCGACGAGGTGCCACCGATGAGCGCGCCCGCTCCGCTCGAACACGATCTCACCGCGGTATCGGCCGGCCGCGTCCAGGGCGCTCCACCGCACGTACGGCGTGCCGAGCGACGCGTTCTCGGCGACGCACGCCTCGTCGACCATCGCGCGCGGACCGGTCTCGGCGTTGGGCCCACCACACAGCGCGACGGGCACCCCAGCCACGCGCTCGACCTCCATCTGGAGATCGAACGACGGGTCCCCGAAATCCACGAGCCCTACCGCCGCCACGAGCAGCACGACAAAGCCAAACTGGAACTTTGAGGAGAACAAGAGACGCTCCACGACACAGACGCGCGCACGGTACACGCCCGAGACACGAGTCGCCACCGCAATCGAACACGCGCCACACGTCGGCGACGTGTGGCGCGCGCGTCAGCTCCCGTCGAGGAACAAGCTGAGCGGGAGCGCGACCCGTGACGCCCACGCGAGCTCGTCGTGCTCCGCGCCCGGCTCGTGCCAGTGGAACAGGTCGACGCTCCAGGTGTAGCCGGCGGCCGCGAGCGCATCGGCAAACTGCCGGTTCTCGCAGTAGTTATCGTCACTGTTCGGGTCGTCTTCCGGGAACCCGTCCCGGTCCGGGTCCGAGCAGCCGTCGCCCCCATCGCCGCCGCCCGAGTCGACGTAGACGACGGGCCCGCGCACCCCGCCGTCGAGCCACAGCTCCTCCATCACCGGGCCGGCGGCGGCGAAGCGGCCCCACCCGAGCGTGCCCGACATCGAGGCCACGAAGTCCCAGGCCGCCGGATCTTGTTGCACCGTGTACAAGGAGACCAGCCCGCCGAGCGAGCTGCCGAGCAGGCCGTCTCGCCCGGTGGATCCATAGACGCGCTCGATCGCCGGGCGGATCACGTCGACCACCAGCGCGACGTGCTCGTCGGCGCGGCCACCGACGACGTAGCCGATGTCGTCGGGCACGTGGGTGTACTCGTCAAGGCGATCCCACGTGTTGTCGATGCCGACGACGAGCACGCCCCCGCCGACCTCGGCGATCGCGTCGTCGAGGCGCCAGCCGCCCCAGATGGCGCCGGGATCGAACAGGTTCTGGCCGTCGTGCGCGTACAAGACCGGCCACGGCCCGGCGCCCGGAGGCACGTAGACGCGCAGCTCACGGGGCGCCAGCGCGCCGTCCGCCACCCCGACGTACCGATCGAGCCGCGGCGCGTCCGCCGGCGGGCGCACGAACGAGATCTCCCCAAACTCGTCGTATTGATAGGAACGAGCGTTCGGATCGGCGCTCCAGGTGGCGCCGGAGCGGAACTTGTAGCCGCTGCCCGCCGGGTCCGGCACCTCGACCTCGATCCAGGAGAAGCCGTCGCCCGCGACCATCGGCGACCCGACCCAGCCGTCATGGTCTCCGGCGAGTGACCACGCACCGGCCTGCGGGCACACGAACAACCACCCGCCAGACCGGGTGGCCACCGGAAACCCGCCCCCATCGAGCCCGCCTACCAGCGCGAGCGCGACGTCGAGGCCGACGGATCCGTCGATCAGCCCACGGATCAACGCCTCGTCGGCGCCGATGCCCGTGTCGGTGTCGGTGTCGGTGTCGGTGTCGGCGTCGGCGTCGGTGTCCGCGTCGGTGTCCGCGTCCGCGTCCGCGTCCGCGTCGGTGTCCGCGTCGGTGTCGGTGTCGATGTCCGCGTCGGCGTCCGCGTCGGTGTCGGCGTCTGCGTCCGTCGTCGGCTCGGGTGCCGGCTTCGGGGCCGGATCCGCGCACGCGACGGCTACGAACACCCCCGCCAGCCACCACCGGATCCCGTTGGTCCCTCGTGTCATCGCGCCCTCGGCCTCCGCCGCTCGGAACGTGCTTGCCATTTCGCGGCCACTCCGGTTAACGGGCGCGGGTTGTCGGTGCTCGCTCGTGCGCCGGCTGGTCCTGTTCGACTCCGGTTGGGCAACCGAGATCGAGGCCAGCGGCCGATAGCGCCGAACCGACGGGAGTAATTCATGGCGAAGAAGAAGCAGGCGGCGCGCGGTGTGATCCAGCTGGAGTGCACCGAGCAGCGGAAAGAGGGCGTTCCCGGCATCAGCCGGTACGTCACCATGAAGAACCGGAAGAACACTCCGGGTCGCCTCGAGCTCAAGAAGTACAACCCGTACCTGCGTCGCTACACGCTTCATCGCGAAGTGAAGTAGCAACCAGTCGTTCGCGGCTTCGGTGGCCCACGACCCTCCGTACTTCGCACACCCGTCAGCTCGCTGAACGGTGCGTGCGCGCGCGTTTCTCTCGGGAACGTGCTTTCAACCCCCACCGTCGCCGTTTCCCCCTAACGCACCCCACAAGGAGAGCTGGTCATGGCCAGGTATCGTGGACCCCGGATGAAGTTGTGCCGGGCGGTGGGCGTGGTGCTTCCTGGTTTGACGACGGAAGCGACTCTGTCGCGTCCCAATCCCCCTGGACAGCACGGCGCCAATCGTCGGAAGAAGCCCTCGGACTTCAAGGTTCGGCTGATCGAGAAGCAGAAGGCCCGTTGGCACTTCGGCGTGCTCGAGCGGCAGTTTCAGCGCTACGTCGTCGAGGCGTCGCGTCGCAAGGGGCCGAGCGGCTCCATTCTCGTCACCCTGCTGCAGTCGCGCCTCGACAACGTCGTGTACCGGATGGGCCTCGGCCGCACCATCCCGGCCGCGCGTCAGCTCGTGGTGCACGGGCACGTCCTCGTGAACGGCCAGCGCGTCGACCGCCCGTCGTTCAACGTCTCCCCGGGCGACGAGGTGTCGGTGCGCGAGAAGTCCCGTACGAAGCCGTTCGTGCAGGCGCTGCTCGAAGAGGCGACCATCCGGTCGCGCCCAACCTGGATCGAGTTCGACCCGGCGAAGTGCTCGGGCAAGCTCATCGCAGCGCCGGAGCGGTCGGACCTCCCGTTCGACCTCAACGAGCAGGCCATCATCGAGTTCTACAGCCAGAAGCTGTAGTCTCCCGCTAGGGCCCTGGCTGACACCTCCGCCGCGAGCGACGGAGGCGATCTTGACGGTTGCGTCGGCTCGGCCGACTTCGTCGGGGGGTCAGCGCGGCGCGCGCTCGGAGAGCTCCGGAACCAGCCAGGCGAGGCGCGCGCACGTCGCTTCTGCCGGCGGGTCTTCGGAGCCGCCGCACAGCCACAACACGGCCGCGAGCAGCTCGCCGCTGGACGGGCCCCGCAGTCGCTCTGCGAGGGCGCGCGCCGCGACCGGCCCGTCCGTGCGCAGCACCCACAACGCGCGCACGCCGTCGAGCTCGGCGGCGAACCGGCGCGCCCCAGGGTCGCCCGACAGACGCGCGATGACGTGACCCGCGTCGCCGTGCCGCCCTTGCGCGAGCCGGATCGCGGCGATCGCAATGCCCGACCGCGCGGAGAATGGCGGGCGCTCCACAGTCGTGAGCCACGCTTCCGCCTCGGCGAGCGCGCCCCGCTCCAGCTCGGACAGGCCCAGGTTCAAGCGGGCGCCCGACCGTGTGGCGGGCGACGCCCACCACGCGCTCGCCAGCTGACGCCACACCGCCGCGGCCTCGACCGTGCGGCCCGACGCGCTCAGCCGGTCCGCGCGACGGCGAAGCCGGCCCCCCACCCAGCCGCGCAGCCACCCGAGCCCCGCGAGCGTGGCGGCCGCTCCTGCGACGACCGCGACCACGCCAGCGGCGCTCACGGCGCGACGCCCTGAACCTTCACCCGCATCGGCGCCCACGACGCGTGCCAGACCGCGAGGTGGGCCGATAGGTCACTTTGAAGCACCGCTTCAACGTACGCCAGCGAGCTCGCGGTCATCGGTGGCGGCAGCGGGGCCGCGCGGACCCAGGCCTGCTGCTGCTCCGCGGGCGCCGCCTTCCACTGCTCCCGGAAGGCGTCCCAGAACGGCGCGACACCCGCCATCGCGACCTGCGTGGGTCGATCCGCCGCGACGAAGCGGTCGACCAACATCTCGTACAGGGGCCGCCGATCCGAGACCGACAGCACGAGCGGGCCCCCGCCCTGTACCTCCCGACACAAGCTGGCGTAGCGGATCCAGGCCTCGATGTCGGACTCGGTGAGCACGAGGCCGGTGCGGTCGTCGTGCGCCCAGACCGCGATCGGCGCCGCGACCAGCAGGCCCGGGATCGCGAGCGGGCCCTGCCCGTTGACCGCCTGATACGCCGACTGTGAACGAACCTCGGCCGCCTCGATGCCGTCGAGCGCGACCACGCGCCGCAGCAGCGCGCCAGAGGCCTCCAGCGACGCACGGGTGGACGCCGGATCCGCCAAGAACGCGTCGCGCAGCGCCTCACGCAGCGACGCGCGGTGCCCGGCGTCGACCGGGCGTGCGGCCAGCACCTCGAGCAACGACAACGCCACGTCGGCCTCAGCGCACGTGAGGTCGGGCGCGAGCGCCGCCGACGCGTCCACACAGACGTCCGCCGGCGAGCCGCAGCCGCCGCCCCAAAGCGCTACGACGACGCCGATCCACGCCGCTCGACGCGCGCGCCCGCCCGACGTGGTCATCCGCGACGCGGCGGCCCGCCCGGCGGACGCGAAGCCGGCATCGCCGGCGCTCCGGGCGCCTTCTGGGCAGGGGCCTTCGCCGCGGACGCCGTGGCGCCGGCGCCGAGCATCCAGAACGGGCTGGACGCGAGCTGAGCACGGAGCTGCGCGACCTCCTCCGGCCGCAGCTCGAAGGTCTGCGGGCGACCGGTGCGCGGGTCCGCTTGCACTGCGAACCACCGCTCCGGACCGCGCTTGGTCTTGAGGAGCTGCAAGCCACGCGGGTCGTCGTACACCACATCGACGTCCGACATCGACAGCGGCCGGTTCGGATCCTCTGGCTCCGGCTCCGGCTCCGGCTCCGGCGCAGGCGCCGCCTCGGCCTCCGGGGGCGCGACGGGCTTCGGCGCGGTCAGCTCGAGCACCTCCTCGACCTCCCACCGGAGCTCGAGGGCGAGGCCCTTTCGCAGGTTGTCGAGCTGCTCCCGAACTTCACCGGGCTCGTTGGCCCCGCGGACGATAGCGAGCAGCTGCTCCTTGATCGCCTCGCGCTCCTTCCAGTGCGCGCTCTTGAGCCGTTTGATCGCGTCATCGACCGCGGCTGCTGCCGTCGCCACGTCCATGTGGTCTCCTTCGACCCATCGGTCTGTTGCCGCCCCCTAATCCGCTGTCGCGAGCGGGGCCGCGCCGGCATGCATGCGAGCGGCCGCCGGTCGGTTAGTCGGCGGCGTGCTCGGCCTCTCGTCCACGACCAGCGACGCTTGGTTCCTGCTGGTGCAGGATCACGTCGACGTGCTCCTGCTCGACCACGCGCACAACGAGCAGAAGGCTGCGTCCACCGCGATCAGCCTGATGTTCCGCTACCAGGACGACGCGCGGCTCCAGCGTGAGCTGTCCGAGCTGGCGCGCGAAGAGCTCACGCACTTCGAGCAGGTGCTCGCGCTGCTCGTCGCCCGTGGGGTGCCGTTCCGCCGCTTGACCCCCGCACCGTACGCCGCCGCGCTGTATCGGCACGTACGCAGCGAGGAGCCGTCCCGCCTGCTCGACACGCTGCTCGCGTGCGCGCTCATCGAAGCGCGGAGCTGCGAGCGCATGAAGGTGCTGTCCGAGCGCCTGGGCGACCGCGAGCTCCGCGCCATGTACGCCGGTTTGCTCGCGTCGGAGGCCCGACACTACCGCACCTACACCGACCTCGCGCGGGACCGCTTCGGGGTGGCTACGACCACCAAGCGCCTCGACGAGCTGGCCCGCCACGAAGCCGCCGTGCTCACCACGCTCCACCCGGAGCCCAGGATGCACGCCTGAACGGCCGGAAAGCGTCCGTCACTGCTGCTGCGTCACCATCGTGAACTGCGACACCGTGTTGCCGTTGAGGAACGGCAAGACGTCCGTGAGGGGCAGGTACGGGTAGGTCACGGTGACGACGACGAACCGTAGCCCGAGGTCCTCGTCGAGCACCCACTGCGCGCTGACCGAGCAGCTGCCGGTGCAGGCCAGCCCGCCGGAGGTCAACACCAGGTTCGCCTGCGCCTCAGCGGCGGCGACGATCAAGGAACCGTCCGCCTCTTCGCCCTCCAGCGTGACCGACCCCACGCGCGCACCGTCGCGAGCGGCGCGCTGCAGCATGTGGAAGCGGCCGATGAACGTGCTCAACTCAAAGATGCCCGCAACCATCAACAGCATGATGGGCGCAGTGAACACGAACTCCGTCGCCGCGGCGCCGCGCCGCAGCCTGCGCATCACGCCGGCCATCGTTGCCACTCCATGCGTACGACCATCTGTTTCCGAATGAGGCCCGCGTCGACGACGACGCCGACGACGGGCTCGAAGTAGCGCCGCACGTCGCACACCAAGCTGCGGCCCGGGGGAGCGCCGGTGATCGTGACCGCCGCGATGCAGGTCTCGTCCGAGCACGGCTCGCTGCCCAGCCGGTTGAGCGCCGCCTGCAGCGCGTCTTGGGTCGCGACCTGGACGTCGTTGATGTAGACGTCCCCGAAGCCTGGGTCACGCAGCGAGCCCGCTCGGCAACCTTCGACCGCGGCCTGCATGACGATCGAGTCCTGCCAGTACAACCACCCGAGGTCGATCGTCGAGAGCAGCAGGAACGAAAAGAGCGGGAACAACAAGACGAACTCCACTGCCTCAACGCCGCGCCTCGAGCGCCGATTCCGAAGCGTGGGCGCAGCCCGCCCCAGCATGAGGTGCCTACGCAGCATGGCTACTCCACGATCGCGATGGGCAACGAGTTGGCGATGTCCTCGAAGATCGGGACCAGCGCAGCGGCGGAGCTGGTGTTGCTGTACCAGCCTTGACCCGTCGTCATGTCGTCCATGAACTGGGCGTCGGACACGAAGCTGACCACCCAGGTGTGCACCTGCATCTCGTCCCACATGTCCTGCGTGAGGGCGACGCTGTCCGCTCGGATGTTCGTCGTCGTGTGCGGCACGGGGCCCCTGTACTCGCGCCAGCGCTCCTCGACGTAGCCCTGGGTGCCCCGGGTCGTGCCGTACGCGTTGATGCCGTTCGGCTGCCCGTCCGTGAGCACGACCATCGCGCGGAACACCGTTGGGTCGTTCTGCTCCTCGAACATGGTCTTCGCGAGCGTGATGCCGGTGGTGTGATCCGTGCCCGGCTCGTCGCGGTACTCGCGCGGCATGTTCGGGTAGCAGCCGCCCAGCGGGTTGTTGAAGTTGTCTTGGTTGGCCCCCGAGTTCAGGGTGCAGCCACGCGGCCAGTTGGTGCCATTCCCAGCCTTGGACGCCGTCTTCATCGCCTCCCAGGTCGCGCGAGCGGCTCCAGAGACGACCTCGTCGCGCACGTACGTCATCGGCGTGAACTCCCACGCGAACACGTTCGTGAAGATCGTCATGCCGAACATGTCGGCGTCGCCGTAGCTGGTCTCCAGCGTGTCGAGGAACGCCAACGACGCGTCGCGCGCGAAGTTGAAGTTGGCTGGGCTCCACGAGTTCGTGATGTCCATGACCAGGATGACGTGCAGCGCCTGCGTGGCGGACGTGGACGCCGCCGAGACGTTGAACGTCTGCCAGCCGAACAGCTTGCCCAGGAAGTAGTCCGGGCCGCTCTCGTCTTTGCGGGACACCGACACGCGCACGCCGTTCAACGTGTCGGCCGGGGAGGTCCACGCGGAGGTCTCGTGGTCCCAGTTGCCGAAGTTGATCGAGTCGATGTTGGGCGACACGCCGACGACCGCGTTGCGCGCGACGACCGCGTTGATCGCCGTGGTCGCCGCGTCGACGTCGCCCGTGCGCCGAAGCACGACCATGCCCGCCTGGGACGCCGCGTCAGCGACGTCTTGCGTCTGACTCAACGCAAAGCGGGCGTACGACGTGTCGATCGACATCGCGCCCAGGCCGCAGATGGTGACGATGGAGAAGACGAACAAGGTGGCGTAGTTGCCGCGACGATTGGCCATACGTACAATCCTCTCGTCGACACCTAGAGCCGCTCCGACCCGGTGTCAAGCGTTGTCACTGTTACAGCGTCGTGCCGCAGCGCGGACGATCGGCTATGGCGAAGCCCAACCAAGATTCGGATTCATGGCCTCGGATTACGCTGTTCGAATCGTGTTCGTCGTCGGCCTCGGGGTCCTTGGCTGGGGCCTCACGTACGTGAACCGCTCCCTGCAGGAGCCGCCGCCGCCGCCGGACGCCCCGAAGGCGAAGCCCGGCGATGCGCCGCCGGGGCCGCCAGCGGGCGTGCCGCGGGTGTACTCGCTCGGTGACGGTGGATCCGCGAACCAGTTGCCGACCTACGACGCAACGGCGGAGGGGCCGGCGCCCAAGCCCGGCACCGTCGCCGCCATGGTGCGATCCGATCCAGCGACGGCGGTGGCGACCGAGGTCGACGAGGTCGAGGAGGTCGACATCGACGAGCTCCCCGACGAGGCGTCGCCGATGTGGGCGCTGGCGGGCGGATCGGCGCTGGGCGTAGGCGCGCTCGCCGTTGGAGTCGCTGCGTGGCGGCGCCGGCGCGACAGCGTGCGGATCGAGCGCACGCGCGGCCTCGTCCCCGGCCTCGGCGGCGAAGGCGACAAGCCCCTCGACACGCTCCCCGACGTGCCGACCGAAGACGTCGGCGCGCTTCGCATACGCGACCCGTTGTTCTCGCGGGTCGCAGTCACCACCTGGGTCGGGCACGTGGTGCGCGCCGCGTTCACTCGGCCCGACGACCCGCTCCTGCAGATCGCGATGACGCCAGCGGCCAGGAGCGAGCTGGCCCAACTCGCTGAGAGCGCTCTTTCCACACAGGGTGTCGTGATCGAGTCGATCCGACTCGCGCTCACCCGCTCGCCGTCCGAGCAGCTCTTGGTGGCGACGGTCCGCGGCTATCGGCTCGAGGGGACCGACCCCGATCGCACGCGGCTGAACCGCTTCCGCGACACCTGGACGTTCCAGCGGCCCGCGAGCCTGACGTCCTTGCCCGCGAGCCGCCTCGTCGCGCTCACCTGCCCGGCGTGCGGGGCGGCCGGGGACCAGATCGGCCCCGACGTGGTGTGCGGCGCGTGCGGCGTCGACCTCGTCTCGTCGGTCCGGAACTGGCGCGCGACCGGCGTCAAAGGCAGCCCGGTCGTCGGGCGCGAGGATCTCCCCACCGCCGACCAGCGTTCGTTGGCGGTGTCCCTGCCGATCCGAGGCGTCGCCGAGGCGCAGCGGCTGCTCACGACCGTCCCCAGCGTCGTCCCCGGCTTCGACCACGACCAGTGGCGTCGCCAGGCGGTCGCGCTGTTCCAGATCGTCATGGGCGCATGGCGGCCCGAAGAGTGGCGGCTGGTGCGGCCGTGGTGCACGGACGCCGCGTTCGAGCAGCTGCGCGCCGTACACGAGCCGATCCAACGCCAGAAGCGCACGCGGGTCATGCAAGGCGTCCGGCTCCAACGATCCGACGTCGTCGGTGTGGAGCTGGATCCACAGTTCGCCACGATCACCCTGCGGTTCTGGTATCGCTTGCGCGAATACGTCACCGACGAAGCGGGTGAGGTCGCGTCGGGCGACCCGGACAACGCCGTCGAGTACTCGGTGTGTTGGACGTTCCTCCGGCAGGTCGGGCAGCTCGACAGCTACCCGGACCTCGGCACGTGCCCGGTCTGCACCGCCAGCGTCGACCGGGTCACGCCGGAGGGCGTATGCGGGAACTGTGGTTCGCCCGTCACGATGGGCGAGGTGCGCTGGGTGCTGTCGGCGGTCGACTCGGTCGAGGACTGGCACACACGCTGAGGCCTGGTGCTCGTCCCAAAACAAGCGCAGGGCCGAGCCATCAGCCCTCATCCATCAGCTTCCAGCTTGGTAATGGCGCGATGGTGACTCAACCGACCTTCACCTGAACGCGAACAATCCGGTCGACTGCCGTTGAGCGATGCATGGCTTTGACCGGGCTGACCGCTGACCGCTGACTGCTGACCGCTTGTTCAAGGGCTAGGATGTGCGCGCCGGACTCGAGTGGGTAACAACCCCGGTCCGTGAGGGGTCGCATTCACCGTGAAGGATCAGTCCGCTGCCCGCGGGTCGTTGCTGAGCTGACACGTCGCGGCGCGCCGGACGCTGCTACCTGCGGGCCACGGAGGCCGCATGGAGCGTCGCCAGTTCTTGGTCCGGGTCGGCGGAGGCGCCGTCGCTGCGACCCTCCTGCACGCGTGCGGCGGCCGGGTCACGATGCTCGGCTCGGTTGCCCCGGTCGCGACCACCACCGACCAACCGGGCCTGGGCCCGCTGCGCCAGGCGGGGGACCTGCTCGATCTGCCCGACGGGTTCCGGTACGTCGTCGTGCAGCGGGCCGGAGATCCCGTCGACGGCGGCCTGACCGTGCCTGGCCAGCCCGACGGCATGGCCTGCTTCGCCGGTCCCGACGGCGGGTGGGTGCTGCTGCGGAACCACGAGCTCGGCGCCCCGGAGTGGATGCGCGAGGCCCGCGCGTCGCACGGCATGTCGTCGCCTGCGTTCTCCGGCACCGACGGCGCACCGACGGCGGGCCCGGTGTTCGACCCCGTGTGCGCGGGCGGCGTCTGCCGCGTGGAGATCGACCCCGACGCGCTCCGCGCCGCGCTCGCGAGCGGCGCCCTTACGAGCAGTCTTCGGGAAATCGCTCCCGTCGCGCGCTGGCGGGTCCCGCGCGAGGACGACGTCGCTCCTCG
>CAIUDO010000849.1 GCA_903897935.1 uncultured Pseudomonadota bacterium | reverse complement strand
TTCTCATCGAAATGCTGGCGGTGGTGCTCTCCAAAAACGCCCGCGCCCGCGCCGTGCAATTGCCGGCGTGGAACGAGGCGCTCGGACTGCCGCGCCCCTTCGATCAGCAATGGTCGCTGCGCATGCAGCAGATTATGGCCTACGAGACCGATCTGCTCGAATATGGCGATATTTTCGACGGTAATCCTGAAATCGCAAAGCGGGTCGCGGCGCTCAAGGACGAGGCCCGGGCCGAACTGAAAAAGATCGACGACATGGGCGGCGCCGCCGCCGCCGTCGAGACCGGCTACATGAAGTCCAAACTGGTCGAGGCGAACACCGCGCGTCTCGAAGCGATCGAAGCCGGCGAGCAAACCGTTGTTGGCGTCAACAGGTTCCGTGAGGGCGAGCCCTCGCCGCTGACCTCGGGCGAAAACCAGATCATGGTCGTCCCCGAGCATGTCGAGGCCGACCAGATCGCCCGGCTGACGGCGTGGCGGGCGCAACGCGACGAGAAGGCGGCGCAGGCCGCGATCGCGGCGCTGGAGCGCGCGCTCCAGGCGATGCAGAAGCTCGACACGCTGCACCACATCGAGTTCCGTCAGGACATCCGGCTAGACCCCAGCTTTGCGCGACTCCGCGAGGATCCGCGCTTCCGTGCCGTGCTCGTGCGCTACTACGGCGCCGAGTCCCCATTAGGGGGGCGGTAGGCGCACGGGTGAGGAGAGGAGGAGCATGGGCCACGCCGCGATCTACGCCGGCTCGTTCGACCCGGTGACCATGGGGCACCTCGACGTCATCCAGCGCGGCGTCGCGTTGTTCGACCGGCTCGTCGTCGCGGTCGGGAACAACCCGTCGAAGCGATACTGGTTCGACCTTGAGGCGCGCGCCCAGATGGTCCGGGACTGTACGGGGCACCTGCCCACGGTCGAGGTGGTGTCGTTCGACGGGCTGCTCGTCGACGCGTGCGCGGAGCAAGGGGTCACCGTGATCCTGCGCGGCTTGCGGATGCTGTCGGACTTCGACCTGGAGTTCCGGAACGGCCTCGCGAACCGGGATCTCGCGGGCATGGAGACGGTGTTCTTGCTCACCGACCCGAAGAACATCTTCGTCAGCAGCTCGCTGGTCAAAGAGGTCGCGATCGCCGGCGGGGACGTCTCGCGGTGGGTGCCGGGCCCGGTCGCCGCGCGCATCACCCGCTTGAACCTGGACCAACATCGTTGAGGTTCCTTCGTGGCCCGCTCGTCGTCGTCGCGATCCTGGCGCTCGCCGAGGCGTCGTCGGGCGCAGAGGTGCCGGCGGGCGTGTGGGTCGAGCGGGGCGTCGCCGCCATGGGAGACGGCCGCCCGGGCGACGCGCTGGCCGCCGCGCGGGCGGCGTTGCGCGCCAACCCCGAGAGCCCGTCGGCGTGGGACCTCTACCTGCGCGCCAGCGAGCGCGTGGGGGCGTCGGGCGTCGCGCGGGCCGAGGTGACCACGATCGTGGAGCGCCGCTCGTTGCCTGGGGCGGCCCCCGCGGTCGCGGCGGCGACGCTGGCGGCGTTCGAAGGCGGCCGCGAAGCCATGACCAGCGACGCCCCGGTCTGGATGCGCGCCGACGCGGCGGTGCGGGCCGGCGACCCGGCCGCGGCGTTGTTGATGCTCGACGACCAGACCGGCCCCGACGTGCGGCGCGCGCGGGTCACCGCGCTGGTGGCGTCCGAGCGGTACGGGGCCGCGCTGGCCGAAGCGCGGCGCGGCGTCAACGAGCTGCCGAGCCACCCTGATCAGGTCCTCGGCTTGTGGTACGGCCGGAGCGTCGACAAGTCGTTCGACAAGGGCCGGCTGAAGCTCGCCCGCTCCGCCGTCGCGGCGGCGCCCGGCGACGACGTGCTCGCGCTGTGGCGGGCGCGCGCGACCGCGGTCCGCGCCGGCCTCGACGACGTCGCCGCGTCGTTGGGCAAGCGGCTCGAAGCGCTCGGGGAGCCGCGCCCGACCCTCGACCGCGTCGCGTGGAACAGCCGCATGCAGCAAGAGCTCGGCACGGCGCTGGCCCAGACCCGCCAGCCGAAGCTGCCCGTATGTACGCCCGACGAGGCGATCGGCATCGCGACCGGCGCGTCCGCCGCGTTGGCGTTCCAGGGGCGCGACGAAGACGCGGTGGCGGTGTGGGCTGCCCTGTGGGAGCGTGTGCGCACGCCGGAGGTCGGCCTCGGGTTCGGGCGCGCGCTGCTCGAGGTTGACCGCCCGGCCGACGCGCGGGGGCCGCTCGTCGACGCCGCCGCCGCGGTCGCGCTGCCCGACGCATCCGACAGCTACGGCCTCGCGCGCGATCGTCGCGCCCAGCGGACAGCCGCGATCCTCGCCGCGCTCGCGCGCGCGCTCGTCCCTGAGGATCCGGCCGCGGCGTGGCGGTACGGCACCCTCGCGATCGCGCTCGACCCGCGGCCCGACTACCTGCGGCAGCGCTCGGACCTCACCCCGCCGCCGGTCCCCGACGCGTTCGACGCGACCTCGTTCGATCACGCGCTGCGCGCGCTCGGCCGAGAGGCCCTCGCCGATCCCGCCGCCGCGATCCAGAGCGCCGACGCGCTGATCGCCGCGGTCTGTACCGCCGACGAGCCGGTCGAGGCGTGCGCGCCGCTCGCCGCCGAGGTCCTGGCCGAGCGCGCCGCGGCGTCACGCGCCCTCGGGGACGCCGCTGGCGCGCTGGCCGCGTACGACATCGCGATCCTGCTCGTGCCCCGAGCCGAATGGCTGGCGCGGCGCGGCGACCTCCTTTGGGCCGCCGGCGCCCACGACGCCGCGTTCGGGGCGTGGGCGGTCGCGTGGGCCGATGGCATGCCGCTCACGCGGGAGCTCGAAGGCGCCTACGCGGGCCCGTCGCGGTGGGACGTCGCCGCGCGGGCGGCCGACGCGGCATGGGACGCCGCCGAGCCCGACCGCAGCGGGCACGACGCCCCGGCCGTCACCAT
>CAIUDO010000848.1 GCA_903897935.1 uncultured Pseudomonadota bacterium | reverse complement strand
TCGCCGGCCGGACCAGGCGCGTCGAGCGCCGCCGCAGGATCACGTTCGGTCGCCGCCAACCCGCCCACGACGGCGAGCAGCGCGGCCAGCACCGCCGGCACGCCCAGCCGCCGACGGTCGAGCGCCGCCACCCCCCCGACGACCACGACCGACGTCGCGAACACCACCAACATCGCCGCGATCCACCAAGATATCGGCGCCGTCCCCTGGGTCCACCCGCGCACCTCGAACCGCGCGGCGTTGACGCCGAGCAGCAGGAACGCGAGGGCGGCCGCCGCGGGCGCACCCCATCGGCGGGACACGCCGGCGGGCATCCCGACCGCGCCGCCGATCAGGGCGCCGGTGACCGCGAGGTGTACGAGCGGCCACCGCTCGGAGCTGTCGACCGCGACGATCGCCGCGACCGCCTCGCCGACCCCGGCCAGCGCGCCCCCGAGCGCGCCCGCCAACGCGGCGCGCGCGAACCGCGCTACACTCGTGCCGCCGCGAAGCTCCTCGCCCATCGAGCGCACACCCCACCACAGGATAACGCCCACCCGTGCTCGCCGCGCTGCTGCTCCTGCTGGGAACCCCCGTTTGGGCCGACGCCCCCGTCGACCCGGCCGTCACCGCGAGCCGGGACGCCGCCGAGCGCGTGCGGCTGGAGCGTGAGGTGGTCGACCTCGCGCGCCGAAACGCGTGGGACGGCGTCGACCGCGCCTACCGCGAGATCCAGCGCCTCGGGGGCACCTCCGACGCCGTTATCCATGACCTCGGCGCCCAAGCGAGCCGCGCGCTCGGGGACGCGTGGGGCACCTACCAACGGCTGCTGTTGGTCATCGCGCTCGCCGGGCCGGAGGCCGTCACCCACGAGGTCATGGCCGGCTACCGTGAGCAATACGGTCGCGTGATCGTGCGTCGTGTCGAACCGAGCCCGATCGTGCTCACCGCCGAGGTCCCACCGTTCGCGCCCGACCACCGAGCGGCGATCGCATGGGCCGCCCAACAACTCGAAACCACGGGCGCCTTCGACGGGTTCTTGCCTATCGGCCAGTACACGGTGGGCCCGTACGCCCTGACCGTCCCCGCCGGCTTGACCCCCGTGATCCTGCAGCGGGCCGTCGGAGACGGCACGTCTGCCACGAAGAAGACGAGGCCGCGCCCGTGATCCTGCTCTCGCTCACGACGGCGTGCGCGCCCGACGCCGCAGCCCCGGGCATCGAACCCTACGATCCCCTTCCTTACGTGGATCCCATGGTCGCCACCGGCGGGCGTGCGGCCGCGATCGCGAGCGTGACCCCGGCGGCGTCCGCGCCAAACGGCCTGGTGCTGGTCGGCCCGGACACCCGCCTCGAGTCCGGATCGCTCGATTTCTACCACTGTGCCGGATACCACTGGGACGACACCCAGATCACCGGCTTCTCCCACACCCACGCGCACGGCATGGGCGTGACCGACTACGGTGGCGTGCAGGTGATGCCCCGCGCGTCGTGGTCACCCGCGTTCACCGAGGAGACGGGTCGGATGGCGCCGCTCGACCACGCGTCCGAGCGCGCGACCCCTGGTCGGTATGCGGTCACCCTGCCGGACGACGGCACCACCGTCGAGATCGTCGCCACGCCGCGCGGAGCGATCCACACCTTCACGTTCGTTGCAGGCTCTTCACCGACCCTGGTGGTCGACCTCGGGCACAGCCTGGGCTCGGACGACACGATCCCGTCGTCGTCGTTCGCCTACGACCCCGCCACCGGCAAGCTGGAGGCCGTCCAGGTGCTGATGGGCAGCTACTCGGGGCGGTACGGCGGCGCGCAGCACCACGCGGTGTTCACCTTCGATCCACCGGCGTCCGGCGGCGGCACCTGGGACGATCCGGCCGCACCCCGCGACGGCGCGCTGGAGGTCAGCGCCGATGGCCCGGTCGGTGGGTGGCTCACGTGGCCGGATGGCACCACCACCGTCACCGCCCGCGTCGCGTTATCCTACACAGATGTCGACGGCGCCTGGCGCAACCACGCCGCCGAGGTGGATGGGATCACCGCCGTCGACGCCCTCGCCACCACCGAGCAGGCGTGGCGGGACCAACTGTCTCGCTTACGCATCGACGGGTCGGAGTCGGTGCGGGCGCGGGCCCACACCGCGCACTACCACACCCTGCTGATGCCGAGCGTGTTGTCCGATGTCGACGGGCGGTACCGCGGCGTCGACCAGGCGGTGCACACCTCCGCGACGCCGATCTACTCGGACCTGTCGCTCTGGGACACGTTCCGGACGCTGCATCCGTGGTACATCCTCGCTCATCCCGAGTTGCAGCGCGACGTGCTGCGCTCGCTGGTGCAGATGTCGGTTGACGGCGGCGGCTTGCCGCGCTGGCCGCTCGCCCACGGCAACACCGGCGGCATGGTCGGCACCCCCGCGACCCAGGTGATCGCGGAGAGCTGGCTCAAGGGCATGACCACCGACTGGGACGTACAGACCGCGTTCGACTACGCGCTCGCCGCCGCGAGCGGGCCCGTCCCGGCCGACGCCCGCGACGCGATCGATGACTACCTGAGCTACGGCTTCGTTCCACGCTCTTCCGCCGGTGGCGCCGCCTCTTTGACCCTCGAGTACGCGTGGAGCGACCACTCCTTGGCCCTGCTCGCCGACGACCTCGGGCGAAGCTCCGATGCGCTGTGGGCGCAGTCACGGTCGTGGCAGAACACCTGGTCCGCCGAGCACGGCTACTTCCTCGCCCCCGAGGCCGACGGCACGTTCGTGTACGCGCCCGGCGACGACTTCGTGTGGCTGTCGGATTTCGTCGAAGGCAACGCGCTGCATTACCGCTGGTATGTGCCTTATGACGTTAGCGCGATGATCGACCTCCAGCACGGCGGCGACGTCGGGGCGTTCCTGGACCTCTACCAGCAATATTGGTACGAAGGTGTCTTTACGGAGCCTGACGACCTCGTCACCGACGACTGGTACTGGCACGGCAACGAGCCAGTCCTTCACTACGCGTGGCTCGGCTCGTTGGCTGGGGATCGTGATACGACCGTGGTCGCGTCCCGATGGGTCGCCGACGCTCGGTATGGCCTCGATCCCCAAACCGGCCTCGACGGCAACGACGACGCCGGCACCCTGTCCGCATGGTACCTGTTCGCCATGTTGGGCTTCTACCCAGTGGCGGGCACCGACCTGTACGCGCTCGGGCAGCCGATGGCGCCGCGCATCGAGCTCGACCAAGAAGACGGGAGCACCCTCGTCATCGAGGCGCCGGGCGCGGGGCCGGAGTCGTGGGTGGCGGGGCCCGTGTTCATCAACGGGGCCCAGGTCACCGAGCCAACGTTTCGCCACTCGGTGCTCGCCGAGCCTTGAGGGGCCGGCCCCAGATCATGCGAACAGGTGCCGGCGGACGATCCACTCGGTGTGCTCGACGATCAGCTCGACCAGCGTAAACGCGACGACCTCGCCCACGTACACGGTCCGCCACCGCCCCTGGAGCGCGTCGAGGCGGTCATAAAAGCCGCTTTGCGCGACCTCGGGCGTGACGTGCGGGAAGTACCGCCAGCGCGTGGTCTCCAGCAGCTCGTCGACCGAGCCCGCGACGCCCGGG
>CAIUDO010000847.1 GCA_903897935.1 uncultured Pseudomonadota bacterium | reverse complement strand
GCCGGGCGTGCGCGGCGCCGCTCGCCCCGAGGGCAGGCGACGTCCTCGCGCGGTGCGCGGCGTGTGACGCCGACAAGGTGCTCGGGGTCGACCTCGCGCGCGCCGAGGCCGAGGTCCAGGTCGTGCGCGTCGACATCGAGCAGTTCATCGCCGCGCAGGCGGAGCGGCGCGTGTGGCCACGGGTTCAGGTGGCCCTGGGCGGGCTGGCCACGGCGGCAACGTTCCTCTGGGGCGCGTTCGGGTAGGCGGGGTGCGCGAGGATCTTGTGTCGAGGCGCCCGGGGCGGGTGGTCGCCGAGCGCCCGGCGTTAAGGTGCGGCGGACCTGGGGGCGTCATGACGTTCGCGTTGGGGATCACGGGCTTGGTCGTGCTGACCGTGCTCACCCTGCTGGTCTTCACCGAGCTTCCCACCGATCTCGTGCTGTTCACCGGGGTCTTGGTGCTCCTGCTCGCTGGTGTGCTCGATCGGCAGACCGCGCTCGCGGGCTTCGCCAACGACGGCCTGATCACGGTCGGGGCGCTGTTCGTGGTCGCCGCCGGCTTACGCGGCACCGGGGCGGTCCAGCGCCTCGCCGCGGCGCTGCTGGGCGCGTCGTCGTCTGATCGGATCGGAATCGCCCGGCTGATGTACCCGGTGGCGTTCGCGAGCGCGTTCATGAACAACACGCCGATCGTCGCCGCGCTGCTGCCCGCGGTGACGGAGTGGGCCAAGCGGCAAGGCCGCGCGGCGTCGCGGTTCTTGATCCCGCTGTCGTACGGCACGATCCTGGGCGGCACGATCTCGGTGATGGGCACGAGCACGAACCTGGTCGTGGTCGGCATGGCTTCGAAGGCTGGGTTGGCCGAGATCGGGCTGTTCGACATCGCGCCAGTCGGGATCGTCGTCGCGGTGGTCGGCTGTGGGGTGATGGTGTTGGTCGGCCCGCTGGTCCTGCCGGATCGAAGGCCCGCGGTCTCGCCGGGGGACGATCCGCGCGCGTACACCACCGAGCTGCAGGTCGTCGCTGGGGGCCCGCTGATCGGGCGGACCATCGAGGGCGCCGGCTTGCGCAACCTGCCGGGCGCGTTCCTCGCCGAGGTCACGCGTGCCGGCACGGTGTTCCCGGCGGTCGAGCCGACGTTCGTGCTGCAAGGCGGCGATCGGCTGATCTTCGTCGGCCCGCGGGACGCGGTGACCGACCTCGCGCGGGTGCACGGGCTCTCCGCGGTGATCGACGACGCCCCGGTGATGGCCGGGCAACGCGTGATGATCGAGGCGGTCGTCGCGCCGGGCAACGCGCTCGTCGGCCGCGGCATCCGCGACGGCCACTTCCGCTCCCGCTACGACGCCGTCGTCATCGCGGTCGCACGGCACGGGCAGCGCATCGAGGGCCGGCTGGGCGACGTCGTGCTGCACGTCGGCGACGTGTTGTTGCTCGACGCGGTCCCGTCCTGGGTCGCGGAGTGGGGCAACCGGCAGGACTTCTACCTGGTGAGCAGCGTCGACGACTCGTCGTTGTTCCGGCACGACAAGGCGCCGCTCGCCCTCGGGGTGCTCGCCGCGGTGGTGCTGAGCGCTGCGTTCGGGCTGCTCGGGATGATGGAGGCGTCGTTGCTGGGCGCGGCGGCGATGTTGTTGACGCGCTGCTGCACCCTGGACGACGCGCGGCGGGCGATCGAGTGGCCGGTGCTCACCGCGATCGGGGCGTCGTTCGCGATGGGCGCGGCGATCGAGCGCTCGGGCGGGGGCGCGCTGTTCGCCGACACCCTGGCGTCGTTGGGCGTCGCCGACCCGCTGGTGGCGATGATCGTCGTTTATTGTGGGACGGCGTTCCTCACCGAGGTGATCACGAACAACGCGGCCGCCGCCCTGATGTTCCCGTTCGGCCTCGCGATGGCGCAGCGGTTCGACGTGAGTCCGATGCCGTTCGTGATCGCGGTCATGTTCGCGGCGTCGGCGTCGTTCTCGACCCCGATCGGGTACCAGACGAACCTGATGGTGTTCGGCCCGGGCGGGTACAAGTTCACGGACTTCATGCGCACCGGGCTCATCCTGCAGGTCACGTGCGCGATCATCTCCTGCACGCTGATCCCGTTCGTCTTCCCGTTCTGACCGTCGGGCGCGTCAGTCGGGGTCGGCCGACCGCGCGGACCTCCGACGACGCTTGGTGGTCACGTGCAGCGATGGGACCAGCGCGTCCGCGTCGCCCTCGTCAAACCGGAGGAACGCCATCACCCGCCGGAGCTGTCCGGTGGCGGTCAGCAGCAGGTGGGCGACCTTGTGTCGCTCCTGGAGGAGCTGACGATGGCTCGCCACGGCGGCGTGCTCGTCGCCGAGCTCCTCGGACATCTGGCGGGCGAGCGCGTGGGCGCGCTCCACGTCCCCGGGGCCTACCGGGGAGCCCCCGATCGACGCGTCGGGGCGCTGGCCGTACAGCACGACGAGCACGTTCAGGTCCTCGATGAGGTCGATGTACCCGGTGCCGCGGCGCACGCGGGCGAGCACGTCGGCGGGGAACCCGCCCTTGAGGGAGAGCAGATCGGCGTGGCCGAGCAACAACGTGCGGAGCGCGTAGCCCTCGTTGGCCAGCTCGGGCAAGCGGCGCACGGGCGCGACATGGCAGACGATCTCGGAGTGCACGAACTCGAGCGCGCTGGCGTAGAGCGGCAAGCGGTCGAGGTGGCCGAGGTCGAAGACCGGCAACGAGGCGATCGTGGGGCGGAAGGGCGCGAGTCGCGCGGCGATGCCACGCGCTTGGATCGCCGCGAACATGGCGTCGAGGTTGTACGGGAGCGCGGTCGTGAGGTCGACGGCGGCGCGCTCGTCCGCGATCGCGTCGTACGCGGCCTTGCCCGGGTGGGCAAGGGCGCCCGGTGGTTCGTCGTGCATGCGGAGCCCCTGTGCAAGCGGTCAGGGTAGGCAGTCTGGTGGAAGTCGCGCGCGTCGTCAGCGATGCCTCGACGGGCTCTGCGTGTTGTCGGCGGCCTCTCCCGAGACGCCTCCGCGGCTCGAATGGACCCGAACGGACGTCGGTGGAGACGTGTCGTCGGCATGCAGAGGGCCTCCGGCATGTCTCCAGAGACGTGTCGTCGGCATGTTGAGGGCCTCCGGCACGTCTCCAGAGACGTGTCGTCGGCATGCCGAGGGCCTCCGGCACGTCTCCAGCGACGTGTCGGCGGCTCCTTCCCCGCTCGCGCAGTGAGCGGCGCCCATGCCTCTGCCCGCGCCCGTGCCCGTTCGGCCCCGGGGTCAGCGGCATGGGCAGGGCACGGGCGCCGGTCGCTGCGCGACCTGGGAGCCGACCGGATACCAGGGGTCCGCCGGGGCCGGTCCGCTCGCTCCGGGTGGTCCGCGAAGGTTACGCTCTGAGTCTGGGTTTCGCGATGTTTGGTGCGTCCGTCCCGAAGTTGGTCACGCCGCTGCCTGGGCCGCGGTCGCGCGCGCACGTCGACGCGCTGGCGCGGCACGAGTGCCCGGCGATCACCGCGCGGCGCGCTCGGCGAGCGGTCGCCCTCGCCGTCGACCACGACGACCCGGTGGTGTGGGCCGCGGCCCGCGGCACCAACGTGCGCGACGTCGACGGCAACGTGTTCGTCGACCTCACCGCCGGGTTCGGCGTTGCGCTGCTCGGCCACGCCCACCCCGAGATCGTCGCGGCAGCGACGGCACAATCGGGCCAGCTCGTGCACGGCTGCGGCGACGCGTGGCCCGACGCCTCCCGGGTGCGTTGCCTGGAGGCGATCGCGGCCGTCACCCCGCCCGGCCTCGACGTCGTCCTGCTCGGCACGTCGGGCTCCGACGCGGTGGAGGCCGCCCGAAAGACGGCGTACCTGGCGACCGGTCGCCCGGGCGTGCTCGTGTTCGACGGCGCCTACCACGGCTTGTCGCTCGGTGCGTTGCCGCTGCAGGGCTACCGCGACGACTTCGTCGCGCCGTTCCGGCCCCTGCTCGGCGGCTCGGTCACCCGGCTGCCGTACGGCTGCCCACCCGCCGCGATCGACGCCGCGTTGGCGTCGGGTTCGATCGGCAGCGTGGTGGTCGAGCCGGTGCTGGGCCGTGGCGGCGCCGTCGTCCCGCCACCGGGTTGGCTCGCGGCCCTCGCCGCGTCCGCGCGCGCGGCCGGCGCGTTGGTGGTGTTCGACGAGATCCAGACCGGCTGCGGCCGCACCGGCGCGTGGTTCGCGGGGCCGGCGGCGGGCGTCGTCCCGGACCTGCTGTGCGTCGGAAAGGCGCTCGGAGGCGGGTTCCCGATCTCGGCGTGCGTCGGGTCGGGCGAGGTCATGGCGGCGTGGGGCACGTCCAAAGGCGAGGCGTTGCATACGCAGACGTTCCTCGGCCACCCGGTCGCCACCGCGGCGGCCGTGGCGGCGCTGCGGGTGTCGTCCCGCGACGACGCCCCCGGCCAGGCGCGCGCCCTCGGTCACACGCTCGCGGAGCTCGGGCGTTCGTTGGGCCTCGGCGTCCGCGGCGCCGGCTTGTTGATGGCGTGGTCGTTCGGCCCCGGGCGCGGCCTCGCGGCGGCGCGCGGCCTGCTCCGCCGCGGCTTCCTCGCGCTCCCGTCGGGCGACGACGGGGTCGGGCTCACGCCGCCGCTGGGGCTATCCGACGCCCAGCTCGACGCGTTGGCGGCCGCGGCGCGCGCGGTGCAGGAGGAGCTGTCGTGACCGTCGACGCGTGGACCGGCGAGGCCCGGTCGTTGGCCGAGCGCGTCGCGCGCTTCGTCCGATCGTCGCTCGTCGGCGGTCCGACCGAGCCGTTCGAGGCGCTCGTGGTCGACGTCGCGCGCTACCAAGCCCGCGTGTGCCCGGTGTCGCGCGCGCTCGCGGCGGGCCCGATCGACTCCCTCGACGACGTGCCGGTCGTCCCGGTGTCGTTGTTCAAGGAGCTCGACGTGGGCGGGGTCAGCGCGGAGCTCGCCGCGGCGACGTTCCGCACCTCGGGCACCACCGTGGGGCGCCGCGGGGTGGTCCGGCTGCGCAGCACCGCGCTGTATGATCTCGGCGCGATCGGGTTCGCCCGTGCGTTCTTGGGCGACGTGCCGTCGGCGGGCGCCCACCTGCTCGAGGATCCCGCCACCGCCCCCGACAGCTCGTTGTCGCACATGGTGGCGCGCCTGGTCCCACGGTCGGCGTGGTTCGTGCGCGGGGGCCGCGTCGACGGCGACGGGCTGGCCGGCGCGCTGCGCGCTGCTTCGGGCCCGGTGTTCGTCGGTGCGACGGCGTTCGCGTTGGCCGAGTGGCTCGAGGGGCCGACGCCGCTCCTGCCGGCCGGGTCGTGCGTGATGATCACCGGAGGCTTCAAGGGGCGCGTCCGCGCCGTCGACGCCGACGAGCTCGTCCGGTTGGCCGCCGCGCGCCTCGGCGCGCGCGTGGTGCTCGAGTACGGGATGACGGAGCTGTCGAGCCAGCTCTGGGCCGCTCCTGGTCAAGGCTACCGCGCGCCCCCGTGGCTGCGCCCGCGCGTGGTCGACCCCGAGACCGGGGCGCCCCTGCCGGACGGCGTCACCGGCCAGCTGCGGTTCTACGACCTGTGCAACCTCGACACCGCGGTCTGTGTGGAGACCCTCGACGCGGGGCGGATCGTCGACGGCGCGCTGTGGCTGGAGGGGCGGCTGCCCGGCGCGCCGGTGCGCGGCTGCTCATTGGTCGTCGAAGACGCCGGCGGCGCGCTCCCGTGACGCGGACGACCGTCGATCGGGTGCTCGATCTCATCGACGCCGTCGCGCAGATCGACGTCTCCTCGCTCGACACCGGCTTGTCGCCCGAGGGCGCCCACGCGGCCCTGGTCGCGGCGTGCGCGGCGCTGTCCCCGCCAGTCGTGCGGGCGGCGGGGGCGCGCCCGGGTCCGGCGTGGCCACGCGCGGCGGTGGTGTGCGCGCGGGGCGCGTTCGTGGCGCCGCTCGAGTGGGTGGTGCTGCTGCTCGCGCGGGGCACACAGGTGGTGCTCAAGGTGCCGCACGAAGGCGACGTCTTCGCGGCGCGGCTCGCCTACGAGGCCGTCCGCGTCGGCCTCCCCGTGGAGGTGACGACCGATCGCGCGGCGATCCGGGGCGCGCCGTTGGTCGTCGCGATGGGGCACGACCGCACCATCGACGCCGTCCGGGTCGACGCGGGGCCCGCCACCACGCTGGTCGGGCTCGGCCACCGCCGGTCGTTGGTGTGGGTGACCTACGACGATGGCGCCGGGTGGGCCGCGGTCGCCGAGGACTTCGCGCGGTTCGACGGGCGTGGGTGTATGTCGCCGGTGGTGGTGCTCACCACGATCCCGGTGGCGCGCGCGGTCGACGGGTTGGCGCGGGCGATGGTGGCCGCGCAAGCGCGGTGGCCGAGGGGCGCGGTGGGGCCGTCGGAGCTGGCCCTGGCCCGCGCGCAAGCGGCGTTGGTCCGGGCGCTCGGCGGGATCGTGCGCGACGGCCCGGGGTGGGCGGTGCACGGCTCTGGCGCGGCGCGGCTGCCCGACCAGGCCCTCCCGCGGGTCGCGCGGGTGATCGAGGTGGCCAGCCTCGCCGACGCGGCGGCGCTCGCGCGGGCGTGGGGCGCCCCCCTGTCGACGGTCGGGACGGACGATCCGGCGTCATCGGAGGCGTGGTGGCCGCTGGGCGCGCCCAGGGTGTGCGCGCTCGGCGAGATGCAGCGGCCCCCGGTCGACCGCGTGCACGACGGCTACGACGTGCTCGCGGTCACCGCGGGCCCCGGCTAGCCCCAAAACAAGCGCAGGGCCGAGCCATCAGCCATCAGCCATCAGCCATCAGCCATCAGCTT
>CAIUDO010000846.1 GCA_903897935.1 uncultured Pseudomonadota bacterium | reverse complement strand
TGTCGGTGTCGGTGTCGGTGTCGGTGTCGGTGTCCGTCTCTTCGGCCAGCGCCGCCCACGACGCGCCGTTCTCACCCTCGACCACGTCCAGGTACGGCCACGAACCGGCCTCATGGGTCGCGAACACCGCGTAGAAGTGGTCCTCGTACGGGTCCGCGGTCGGGTCCTCCACCAGGATCTCCTGCCCCCATTGCGGCGACGCGTCCGACCACACGAGCTCACCGTCCGTGACGTCCGACGGCCACGCGCCGGAGCTCCGCACGAGCGCGACCTCCGCGAGGGGCTCGATGAACGGCATGTTCCAGCGCAACCACAAGCGGTCCGCGGCGTGCTCCACCGTCAGGCCCTCGGCCCGGTAGTGCGCGGGTACGTCGGCGAGGGTGACGACGCAGACGTCGTCGAGCTGCCAGCCGCCGAACTCGAGCCCGCCGTCCGTCTCGAGCGTCCACAAGAACGTCGCGTCGTCGCCAGGCACCACCGAAGCGCGCAAGTCGAGGTCGTCCGCCTTCCAGGAGCCGTCCAGCAGGTGCGTGGTGCCGCCGTCCGTCTCGGGGTTCTGCCAGAGCTGGGACCACGAGAGGTCAGGCGCGAGCACGCGGACCGCGGCGACGTCGTACCGCGCATCTTCCACCGTGAGCCAACGGTTCGACGACAACAAGAACAACCAAGGGTTCGCGCCGGCCGTCGGGATCAACGGGGATGCCAGATATTGCTCGTTGCGGGCCCCGTATTGACCGTCGACGGTGACGTCGGTGCCGATCACGTTGGGCTTCGAGCTCGCCGTCGGCGGGTCGTTGGAGAACCCGCCCGGCGCCGCGATCTCCCACTCCGACACCCACGACGCGGTCGGCGACTCGCCCGGGAAGCCGGGCGCCGACACCCAGGCGCCGGTGTCCGCCGCGAAGTCGTCGCACCAGACGACCTCGCGATCCCCAACGAAGAATCGGAACAACGACACCGCTTCGCCGCCGTGGCTCGTCTGCGTCACGGTGTGGTCGAGGCTCGACCACGACAGGTAGTACACGATCTCGGCGCCGGCCGGCTGCCGGGGGATCGTGGCGGTGTACGTGGTGCCGTCGAACGCAGGCACCAAGCCCTGGAACACGAGGTCGTCGACGCTCGCGCCCGCCGGTGGGTCGACGGCGTAGAACACCCGCGCCGACGCCGGATCGACGCCGAGCGCGCCGCACCCGTAGGTGAGCGCTTCCAGCGAGAAACCGACCTCGTACCCGGGATCCTTGCTCGCCGCCGACGCGATTGGATCGTGATCCAGCGTGACCACCCCGATCGTGCCGGGTCCGAACCCGTGGTAGTTCATCAGGTCGATGAGCTCGCACGCGTTGGGCGTGCCGGTAGACGGGTCGCCGTCGTCGTCATCGGCGGCGAGCACCGACTCTGCGAGGTCGCCGTAGTTGGGGCCGTACGACAACGTCTCGAGGAACAGCGTGTCCGTCCGGCGCACGCCGTCGTCGTAACCGTACGCCGTGATCCACTGGTTGCGGAGGTTCCACAAGAACGAGCCCCAGATGAGGCCGTCGTTGTGCACCTCTCCGTTGGTGTCACCCGGGTAGATCTTGTCTGTATCGAGTTCGCGGATGAAGGCGGCCGGGTCGGAGGCGAACGCGGTCGGAGCGAGCACTGGATCGTCTACGATCGTGGCGCTGACGTAGTCTGCGCTGCCCTCGGAGATGTCGCTCGCGAACGCACCCGACACAATCACGTAGTCGTGTACGCCGTGGCCGTACTCGTGATAGATGACATCGGCGATGCGTCCGAAGTCGGTACAGTCACCACCCTGACGGTAGAAATTGATGGTCCCACCGGTGTAGAATGCGTTGCAGCTCCCGGCGATGCGCACGGTCGCCAGCACGACCTCGGGCAGCCACGGGTGCCCGGGGCGCAGGCCGACGAGCCAATCACGCACCACGTTGGTGTGGTGGTGCACCGACGCGACCGCGGGGACGATCTCGGTGCGCCACTCGAGCAGCCCGTCAGCGTCGTCGAAGAACGTCCACGGCACGCTGCTGTCCGTTTGTTGGTCGCGAACGTCGATCACCGGCCCGACCATCGACACGTCGACGAGCCCCGCGTACGGGTGGGTGCCGTCGTCCGCGGTGAGCGTGCTCGCCCCGGCCTCGTCCGTGACCGTGACGGAGCGCGCCGGCACGAGGATCCGGGGGTCGGCGACGAGGCGCTCCTCGACCTCGAAGTCGAGGTAATGCCGGAGCGAGTACCGCTGGACGAGGCGACCGCTGCGATCGTGGAACGTGACGACGTCGTCCGCCTGGGAGCGCCGGGCGAGCGTGTACGCGACCTTCGGGCCGTCGAGCGGGAGGACGACCTCGCCGGGCGCGGGCACGCCCTCCGGGTCGGGGCGGTAGAGCTGCGCCGTAATGAGGAAGATACGGCCGTTACGCGCATGTACGTCGAAGTGGGAGCCCACGACCTCGGCCCCCTTCCAAGTCTGTACGTAATGCCAGACCTGGCGCCCCT
>CAIUDO010000845.1 GCA_903897935.1 uncultured Pseudomonadota bacterium | reverse complement strand
GCAGCACCGCGGCGGCGGCGGCGGCGTGCACGGGCTCGGCACACACGTCGACCGCGCCGACGACGGCGGCGTCGACGTCTCCGGCGGCCAGCGCGCGCGCCGCGAGGTCGAGCGCCACGAGGCCCGATGCCTCCTCAGCGCACACGACGAACCCGGGCCCCCGCAGGTCGAGCTGGGCGTTGATCCGGTTGGCCGGGATGTTCGGCATGGTGCCCACCACGCCCGCGGGCTCGAGCACCGGCACGACGGCGTCGCGCGCGCCGGACAACCACGCTTCGGTCGCGTCTTGTGCGAGGCCCCGGAGGAGCGCGAGCCGATCGGCGACCTCACCGAGCCGCCAGCGGAGCCCGTACCTGGCGACCTCAGCGTCCGCCTGCATGCCGACCCAGCAGCCGGTGCGCGCCGGATCCACCGTGCCGGCGGCGCGCCAGGCCTCCATCGCCGCGGCGAGCAACAGGAGCTGCTGCGGCAGCGCGCGCTCGAGATCACGCGGCGGGAAGCGGATGTCTTCCCGCACCAACGACGCGCGGTCGGCGACCGGCCCGATCGGCCGCTCCCCGTGCACCGCGGCGACAAACGCGGCGGTGTCGGGGGCGTCGCCGACCCGCGCGCCCACCGCGACGACCGCCACCGGCACCCGAGGTGCGGGCGCGACGGCGGGGTGCGACGGCGGTTCGCCGGGCGCCGACAGCACGATGTGGGCGTCGTTGCCGCCGAACCCGAACGCGCTGACCGCGCCGACGAGCACGTCGTCGTCCCACGGCTCGGCGCCGGTCAGCACCCGGAACGGCGAGCCCTCCAACGCCGGCGACGGCGCGTCGACGTGCAGGGTCGGTGGTCGGACCCGGGCCTCCATCGCGGCGATCACCTTCAACACGCCGGCGATTCCGGCGGCGGTGACGAGGTGACCGACGTTCGACTTGAACGATCCGACCGGCAGCGCGCGCGCGCCGGCGAACACCCGACCGCTCGACTCGATCTCGGTGGCGTCGCCGACCTTGGTGCCCGTCGCGTGGCACTCGAGCAGCCCGCAGCGACGCGGGTCGAGTCCGGACCGCGCCCACGCCTCGGCCATCACACGGGCCTGGCCGTCCGCGCTCGGCGCGAGCAGCCCGCCGGTGCGCCCATCGTTGCCGACCGCGACCCCGCGCACCACCGCGAGGATGCGCTCACCGGCCTCGAGCGCGTCCGACAGGCGGCGAAGCACGAGGAACCCTGCCCCTTCCGCCGGCAACAGGCCGTCGGCGTCCCGGTGGAACGGCCGGCTCTGGCCGGTCCGTGACAGCGCCTGCAAGGCGGTGAACCCGACGTGCAAGAACAGATCGTCGCTGCGGTTCACCGCGCCGACCAGCGCCGCGTCGACGCGCCCGTCGGCGAGCAGCTCACAGCCGAGCCGGATCGCGTACAGCCCCGACGAGCACGCGGCGTCGAGCGCGAACGCCGGGCCCCCGCAGCCGAGCAAGCGGGCGACGAGCAGCGCCGGGAGCCCGCTCATGAAGCGGTTGCGTGGATCGACCATGGGCAACCCGGCGGCCTCCCACACCTCGCGCGCGGCGCCCCGCAGCCACACGTGCTCGGCGAACCGGCTCATGCCGGTGGTCGGAAACGACAGGTTCCCCATCACGACGCCGACCCGCGGACCCGCGGCGACCCCGGCGTCGCGCAACGCGCCGGAGGCCGTGTGCAGCGCCCACAAGAACAACGGGTCGAGCGACGCGGCGTCGGCCGCCGACAAGCCCACCGACGACGGGTCGAACACGCCCTCGAACCCCGACACGTAGCCGCCGCGATCCGACCACGCGGCGTCGCGACCGTGGGCGGCGAGCGCACGCCGGGGCGACAGGCCCCACCGCCCGACCGGGGCGTGACCGACGCCGTCGACGCCGTCGAGCACCATCCGCGCGAAGGCGGACGGGTCGAGCGCCCCCGGCAAGACGAGCGAGCGCCCGACAATGGCGAACGGGCCGCTCGCGGCTCGGGACAACGGCTGGTCGACAGGCATGCTCGGCTCCGTGGCCGCCGCGACTAACCCGACTGGCGCGCCAAGGAGGTCGATGGGCCCCGCGCGCGCGACGCGGCGTGTGCCCCACGTTCGCGCGCGCGCATCTCACGCTACAAGCGACGCTGCGAACGAAACAACCGCCAACGACTCGCACAGGGAGCGCTCAGTCGGCTACACTGCCCCGCCACTGTGGAGGACCCGTGACCCACCGATCCCTCGTCGGCATTGCGACCCTGATCGCGCTCGGCACTGCTTGCGAGGACTCCTTCACGTCCGAAGACGACCAGATCAAGTACATCGCGTCGGACATGCGCGTGGGGCGCCAGCGCCTGTTCACGAACGACACGCCGGTCCTCGAAGGTTCCCGCATCTGCGTGGACTGCACCGCGGTGCCGAGCGACGAGTTCGACGTCTCGTTGCTCTCCTGCGGCGACGATTACGAGAATTCGGACATCCTCACCTGCTTCACGCGCACCGACTTCCAGGGCTACACCGACGACGACGGCTGCTTCGTCGCGCAGGGCCCGGACGAAGCCGGCTGGTTCTACTTCCCGAAGAGCTGCACCGTCACCGACTTCTGGGGCTTCCTCCCCCGTAAGGACGCCACGTTGTTCCGGGTGGCCGAGCGCGACGACGTGTCCGCGTCGTTCGAGCAGTGGCCCGAGAACTACGCCGAGCAGCTCGTTTCGCTCGGGTACATGGTCAAGAACACGGGGGGCGGCTTCGGCGACGACTGGAAGACCGATCCGGTGCTGCCGTTCCGCATCCTCGCCGGCCAGGAGTACGCGCTGTCGATCCAGCTCACGTCCGACATCACGGGCGAGCAGGTCGCGTTCAACACGTTCGGGCTGCGCATCGACGTCGTCACCGAGGCGGGCCCGGCCCCGGTGTGGCGCGACGGCGACGTGGCCGGCACCATCGTGATCAACCCGTACATCGGCACGGTCGCGCGCGTGTTCATCACGATCGAGAACAAGTGGACGTACGACGCCGGCGTCATCATGGGCGTGGCTCCGGGCGCCATCGACAACCTCGAGGTCGTCGTCGCGCACGAAGACACCCCGAAGACCGACGGATGGGGCCCGCCGGTCGCCGCGCGCGCGATCGCGCGCGACGTCGCGGGCAACATCATCCACGGCACGCCGGTCGAGTGGGAGGTCACCCGTGGCCGCCTGTCGGTCGGCGGTGACGCCGTCCTCTTCCCGAGCACCGAGTACGTCAACCTCGCGGACAGCTGCTGGAAGGCCGATCAGGAGACCGTCATCCGGTCGGCCGTGCTCAAGGCGACCGCGATGGACCTCGAGGCCGACGCGGAGCTGTTGTGGACGCCCTACATCGACGAGGACTACGTCGTCGACGTGTCGTTGTGCGAGCAAGGCTGCAACGGCGGCTGCGCGACCGGCACCGCCGAGAGCACCGCCTTCGTCGGCGCCACGGTGATGGCCGCCATGTTGCTCCGGCGCCGCCGCTCGCGCTGACCTGCCGCGCGGCGTCGCCTCCCGCTGCGGGCGGCCGCGCCGCCCTCACCCCATCCGGTGCGTCTCGAGGCCGCGGATCTCCGCCACGACCGCGCCCGCGCCGTCGACGAAGCACAGGTCGGACCGCGCGCGCAGGCCGTCGGCGTCGCCGCGGAGCACGACCCGGATCGGCCCTCCCGGGAGCTCGTCGTGGTAGCGCCGGTACGACGCGAGGCCGGTCGGCAACGAGCCGCCGCCGAGCGCCGAGCGGCCCCACAACAACGCGAGCTGCAGGCCGCCGTCGAGCGCGAGCGCGTCGGTCGTCCACGGCCCAGCCCAGCCGGCGTCCCGGGTGCCCGACAGGGTCCCGACGATGCCGCCCGCGCCGACGCCCTCGAGGCCACGGATCACCTGGAACTCGGGGCCGTGGAACAAGACATCGCCATAAATACGTTCGTTCCACGTTTGAAGCGGCGGGGCCTTCATGACCGGCCCCGCGGCGGGGACCGCGGCCTCGAGCCGCACCGTAGCCGTGTAGTGCTTGACGCCGCCCGCCCCGACCAGCACGCACGCGAGCGTGGCGCCGGCCCCGTTGGACAGCTCGTTCACGCGCAGCTCGAACGCGTCGCCGCCGGCGTGGAAGCCACCCAGCCGGATGCCCTTGAGCACCTTCAGGTCGTCGACCGACGCGACCGCGAGATCCGGCCGCAGGCCCCGCGCCGCGCGCGCGAACCACTCGAGCACGAGCACGACGGGCACGACCGGCACGCCCTGGATCGCGTGTGAGACCAAGTACGGGTGCGTGCGCGACGACACCCGGGCGACGAACACCCGGCCCGGGCCCCCGTCGTGAGACCAGGTGCGCTCGATACCAGCGCCCGCGATCACCACCTCGGTCGCCCCGTCCGCCGCCGACAGCTCGTCGACGAACCGTTGCCCGCCTTCGACCAGGGGGACCAGCACGACGCCGCGCTTGACGAACATCTCGTGCAGCGCGGGCGTGACCATGCCGCCCTCCCACGGGCCCCACCCGATCGAGACCACGCGACACCCGGGCCGACGGGCCGCCTCGAGCGCGGCGATCCGATTGAGCGACTCGTTCGCGGCGGCGTAGTCGGCCTGGCCGGTGTTCCCGGTGCGACCCGCGACCGAGCTGAACAACACGATCGCGCGCAGCGGGTCCCCGGCGGTCACCTCGAGCAACGCCGCCAAGCCGTCGAGCTTGGTGTCGATCACGCGCGCGACCTGCGCCGCCGTCTTGTCCTCCAGGCGACGATCCGCGATCACGCCGGCGCCATGCACCAACCCGCGCACCGGACCCCACTCGGCGCGCACGCGGTCGAGCTCGGCGGACAGCGCGGCGCGATCCCGCACGTCGGCCGGCACGTACCGGGCCTGACCACCCGCCTTGACGATCGCAGCGACCGTCTCGCGGATCTCCCGCGAGGCGAGCACAAGCGACGCCCGCGCGCCAAGCTCGGAAGGAACGACTTTCTCACCGGCATCTTTCGCGTCGGCGAGCAGCGCGCGCTTGATGGCGGCGTCATCGGTCGCGGCCGCGACCCGCGACGACTCGACGACCAACGACGAGCGACCGAGCAGCACGAAGCTGGCCTTCGACGCGGCGGCGAGCGCCAGCACACACGACGCGGTCACGCCGCGCGCGCCCCCCGATACGAGCACGACGTCACCGCGCCCGATCGGGACCGCGCCCGGAGCGGCGTCGGCGACCACCGAGACTGGGGTGCGGCGCGCTCCGTCGGCGCCCAGCGCGACCTCGATCTCGGCGCCCCCACGCAGCAGCTCCTCGGCGACGCGGCGCGCGATCTCGGACGGTGACGCGCCGTCGGTGGCCACGTCGATCGCCTTGACCCCGGCGGTCGGCCACTCGAGCGCCGCCGTCTTCGCGAGGCCCGCGAGCCCGGCCGTCCAGGCGCGCGCAGAGCCGTCGAGCCCAAGCCGCCCGCCGAGCCCGGTCACGGTGACGAAGCAGCGCCCACCCGCGCGCGCGACCCGACCTGCCGCGAGCACCGCCTCCGCCAGCGCGGCGCGGGCCTCGTCCGGGCCCCGCTCCACGAGGCCGTCGAGCATGATGGCCGCCGGGGCGCCCTCAGGCACGGCCGCGACCACCTCCGCTGGGACGCCGGCCGCGCCGAGCTCAGCGACGAGCGCCGCCGCGACCCCTGCCCCGTCGTCGGTGACGACCACCGCGCGCTCGCCGACGACCGGGAGGCCGACGACCCCCAGCCCGATTGGCGGCGCGAGCACCAGCTCGAGGCGCGTGCGGGCCAGCCCGGACACCCGCGCGGGCGACGCTGCGGCGGTGGCCGCCGCTGGCGCCGTGGCTTGCCCGAGCCGCCGCACGACCTGATCGAGCGTCTTCAAAGCGGCCATCTCGGCGGCGTCGACCTCCGGCAGCCCTGGGACGCGGTCACGCAGCGCCGACAGGATCTCCACACGCTTGATCGAGTCGATCCCGAGGTCCCCCTCCAACGACATCGCCAGATCCAGCACCTCCGCGGGGTAGCCGGTCTTGTCGGCGACGACGGCGAGCAGCACGCCCGTGAGGTCGACGCCCACCGCGGCCACCGGGGCAGCCGGCGCCACCACCGACGTCGTCGGCGAGGGCGCGGCCTGCATGACCGCGGCACCGAGCCGCCCGACGACCTGCCCGAGGGTCTTGAGCGCGGCCATCTCGCCCGCGTCGACCTCCGGCAGCCCGGGCACGCGGTCGCGCAGCGCGGACAGGATCTCGACCCGCTTGATCGAGTCGATCCCGAGGTCCCCTTCGAGCGACATGCCAAGATCGAGGACCTCGGCCGGGTACCCTGTCTTGTCCGCCACGACCGCGAGCAGCTCCGCGGTGAGGTCCACCCCCGCCGGAGCGCGGGGGGCTGGGGTGGACGCAGCCGGAGCCGCCGGCGCCATCGACGACGACGGCGCCACCGACGACGACGCCGGGGCCATCGAAGACGCCGCCGCGCCGAGCCGCGCCGCGACCTGACCGAGCGTCTTCAGGGCGGCCATCTCACCCGCGTCGACCTCAGGCAGCCCGGGCACCCGGTCTCGGATCGCCGACAGGATCTCCACCCGCTTGATCGAGTCGATCCCG
>CAIUDO010000844.1 GCA_903897935.1 uncultured Pseudomonadota bacterium | reverse complement strand
GGCCCCGAGCAGCACGACGTCACCGAGCGCGCCGCGACGCAACAGCACCGTCCCCGCCATGGATCCTCCGACGCCCTACCGCAGGAGGACAACGTCGCTCTTCGGTGCCTTGCTCGTTTGGGGTCGTCGCGCCCGACCTGTGAAGTTTCTGCAAAGTGCGCCCGCGACGTCGACGGAGTCACTCGCCCATTGTGGGTGGAGAACCACCAAAACGGCGCCCGAACGCCACCGGGCCAGCGCCGGGGCCGGCCAACCTGCCTTCCGCTCGAGCCCCAACTTCCTTAGAATGCGGCCTCTTGCGGGGTCGGGTGTGCGTCGTGGTGCCGGGCGGTCGTTGATCGCCGCGATCTTCGGGATGGTGTGGGCGTCGGGGGCCTCCGCGGCCGACGCGCCGGCGCCGCCGTCGGTCCCGAACCAGCTCCTCGTGCAAGCAGACGGCCTGTACGAGCGGTGGACGGTCGAGCGGTCGTGGGGCACCGGGCTCATGGTCGACGTGCTCACCGAAGTGTCCACCCGCATGGCGCTCGAGTATCCGAGCGCAGAGCCTCTGGTCATCGGCGACATCAGCCGCCGCGGCGGCGGCCAGATCGACGGCCACATGACCCACCGGACCGGCGAAGACGCCGACATCGGCATCTACTTCCGGGGCGGGCGCCAGTCGCACGGCGGCTTCGTCAACGTCGACCCCGACGAGCTCGACTGCGACGCGACGTTCGGCTTGATTCGGGCGCTGCTCGACACGGGGACCGTCGAGTACATCCTGCTCGACCAGGTGCTGATCGACCGCCTGCGGAGCTACGCGCTCGCGGATCTCGGGCTCGACCCCGAGCTCGTCGCGTCGATGTTCCCGGCCGAGGGCACCGCCACCTGGCGCATGTGGGGCTACGTCCGGCACGCCGACAACCACCGGAACCACCTGCACATCCACGTGGGCGACCCGCAGGTCCGCAAGGGGTCGTGATCGTCCGCCGTTCGGTTCGGTTACAGGCGGCGTGATGACCATCCCCGGCGTGAACCTCGTGCTCCGCACCGTGCTCGCCTGCGTGTCGCTGCTCGCGCCGCGGGTGGGCGCCGCGAGCTGCGACGCCGACGTCGCTCCGTTGCCGGCGTTGACCAACGGCGAGACGCTCGTGTTCCGGGTCGACGACGTGCGCATCATCGGCATCCCGGGCCTCGTCCGGCCCGCAGGCACCCTCACGATGACCGCGACGCCGAGCGGCGGGACCACGTTGACGAGCCTCGAGGGCAGCGCGAGCGCGCGCGCGCCGCTGATCAAGCCGTACGACATCTGGCTGCGCCTCGTGAGCAAGGTCGACCCGGTCGCCGTGCACAGCCTGGGCTTCGAGCACCACCAGAAGACCAGCAACGGGGGCATCGAGGACTTCGACCACGTCTACGGGTTCGACCTCGCCGCGGGCAAGTGGCAGCGCGACGAGGAGATCCGCAAGCTCCCGGCGCGGCCACAAGACATCTTGTCGTCGGTGTACCTCGCGCGCGCGATGCGCTGGAGCGACACCCCGTGCGTCGCCGACATCTACTTCGACCGTCGGCAGAACCCGGTCACGGTGTCTTCGAAGCCGAACAAGCCGATGCAGCACCGCGGCGTCGACGTGCCGGTGCGGGCCGTCCGGTGGGACATCGGCAACGCGGCCGGCTCGATCAAGGGCGGCACCGTCTACGTCACCGAGGACGCGGCGCGCACGCCGCTGCGGCTCGAGCTGCACTTCAGCTTCGCGACGATCGGGATGTCGCTCGTCGAGTGACGGGCTTCGGCGGCCGCGCGCACACCGACCACAACGGGCACGTCGGGCAGATCTCGGCGTCGTCGTAGCCACGGCAGCCGCTCGAGATCCCGAGGTGGGCCAGCACGAAGTCGAACCGGGTCGGGTCGTCGGGATCGACCTCGGCGAGGGCGGCGGTGACCTCGCGCGCGGTGCGCCAGCTCGTGTCGGTGCGCGCCGTGAGACCGATCAACCTCGCGATCCGGGCGACGTGCACGTCGAGGGGCACCACCAGCGACCGAGTCGGGACCGACGACCACACGCCGAGGTCGACCCCGTCGGCGGGCCGGGCGACCCACCGCAAGAACATGCACCAGCGCTTACACGCGGAGCCGTCGACCGGGCGCGCGAGCATCACGCGAACGCCCCGCGGCAGCGCGTCGAACGAAGGCGCACCCGCGAGGCCGACCGCGACCGCGCGCAAGTGGGTGATGCCGGTCGTGAGCACGTCGTGGGCGTCGCCGCCCGGCGCCGCGAACGCCGCCTCGAGCCCGCCGGGCGCCGCCGCGACGCGCCCGATCGTCGCCACCCACAGCGCGAGATCCGCTGGACGAACCCAGCGATATCCGAGCGCGCGGAACGGCTCGGCGCCGGAAGGGTCCACGTCGGCCGCCCACCGGGCCGGGCCTCCACGCGCCGCGGCGAGCGCGGCGAGG
>CAIUDO010000843.1 GCA_903897935.1 uncultured Pseudomonadota bacterium | reverse complement strand
AGGTCTTCGAGCGCCGCGGCGTTCCCAGCCGACGCCTCGTCGCACGTGGCGTCGGGGGTGCACATCGGCGCGGACGGCTCGGGCCCGCACGACAGACGACTCATGCCCATGGACCACCTCGAGGAGCGAGAGCGTACCACGGATCTGGCCCGTCGCGCGAGGATCGTGCGCGACGGCGTCGCGTCCCCGAGGACAACGGCGCCTCGCGCGACGTATGCTGGCCTCCAGCTTCGGAGCGCACGTTGGTCACCCTGTTGGTCGCCCTGTCCCTGTTCGGTTGCGCGAAAGAAGACGTACGAGCGCCATCGGGAGGGGGTGGGTCACGCGGCGACGACCCTCGCGTGATCGTCGTCGGGGCCGGCGCAGCAGGGCTCACGCTCGCCCGCGCGCTCCACGACGACGGCGTCGACGTGATCGTGCTCGAAGCGCGCGATCGCATCGGCGGGCGCGTGCACACCGCCCACGTCGGAGACGCGTGGCTGGACCTTGGCGCGGCGTGGCTGCACGGCGACCGGGGCCACCCGATGGCCGACTTCGCTACCGCGACCGGGTACCCGACCACGACGGACCGCGTGCCGTGGAGTCACGTGTACGACGAGGCCACAGGCGGCACGAACACCGACGCGTGGTGGCGAGCGATGGAAGACGCGATGGACAGCTTCGCGCTTGATCTTCCCGAGCTGCGGTCCGCGCTCGGCGACGGCGCGTCGGTGGCCGACGGCCGGGATCGTTGGCTAGACCAGCACTTCCCCGACGACGGCTTGGATCGGCGCCTCGCCGCGTTCGGCATCGATCAGTACATCGTTGGCCTCGAGTACGGGTGCCCGTCGTCGTTGCAGTCCCTCGAGTGGGTGTGGCGTGAGGAGGGGGTATTGCCGGGCGGGGATCAGCTGCCGATCGGCGGCTATGGCCCGCTGATCGAGGCGCTCGCCGAGGGCGTCGACGTGCGGCTCGAGCGGCCGGTCACGCGCGTGACGTGGGGCGACGTCGTGGAGGTCGTCGCCGGAGGGGAGACCTACGCGGGCAGCCACGTGGTGGTGACGGCGCCGCTCGGCGTGCTGCGCTCGGGCGCCATCGAGTTCGATCCACCGCTACCGAGCGCCTATACCCAGGCGATCGCCCGGCTCGACACCGGCAACCTCGAGAAGGTGGTCCTCAGCTGGGACAGCGCGTGGTGGGACGGCAGCACCACGTTCGTCGCCGCGGCAGAAGACGGCGCGTTCCCGGAGTTCTACGACTTCACCAGCTACGCGGGCGCGCCGACCCTGGTCGGATTGTATGGCGGGGCGTTCTCCCGCGACCTGCAAGCGAGCTGGTCCGACGACGCCATCGTAGCGGGTGCGCTCGAGACGCTCGCCGAGATCTGGGGCCGCGAGATCCCGACTCCCGACGCCACCTTCGTCACCCGCTGGACGAGCGACCCCTTCACGCTGGGCTCCTACACGTTCCTCCCCGTAGGCGCGTCGCAGGACGATCTGGACTTGCTCGCGATCCCGCCCGATCCGTCGTTGGGGTTTGCTGGTGAGCACACGCTGTTCGAGCACTACGGGACGGTGCACGGCGCGATGTTGTCGGGTATTCGTGAGGCCCACCGGCTGGGGGTCACGTCGATCCGCACCCCGGGCCTCTCGGGCTATTGATCCCAGGCCCAGGGAGGGGCGCTGCATGTCCGACCGGTTTGTAGGCGGACGGTCGTTCGCGCGGCGCGCGGTTCGAGTGGCCCCGAGTCGATACGTGCGCAGTACGAATTGGAGCCGAGGATCGGTGTGTTGATTGGTTTGTATGTGTCTAGTCCCGTGCGCCCGAGTGAAGCGGTTGATCCATTGCCTCTGCCGGCTTCGTTGGATCACGCAGAGAACGCAGAGAACGCAGAGAGGCCCAGTCAGGGGCGCTGCATGTCCGATCGGGTTGGAGGGGACGGTCGTTCGCGCGGCGCGCGGTTCGAGTCGATACGTGCGCAGTACGAACGGCCTCTCTGCGTTCTCTGCGTTCTCTGCGCGATCCTGCCGGTGACGCGCACCAGACCCTGCGGAACGCACCACGACCGACGACGCCTCACTACCGTGGTTGGCTCGGGAGTCGGCGTCGCTCACGCCCACTCGTCGGGCGCCGCGAGCTCTCCCGTCGCCGGGTCGAAGCCCACGGCCTCGAGCGTGTCGCGCAGCCACGGGTCGTCCGGGGCCT
>CAIUDO010000842.1 GCA_903897935.1 uncultured Pseudomonadota bacterium | reverse complement strand
GTCGTCGTGCGCCGCCGACGTGCGCTACTGCACCTGGGACGGCGGACACGCCGAGCCGCCCGGCTTCTTGCTCGGCCACCGCGACTGGATCGACGGCCTCTGAGCGGTGCCCGGGACGAGCGCACCCGTTATCAGACGCCCCCAAACAGGAGTCCGAACGATGGGTCATGCGTCATTCCGCTCGCTCGCCGCGATGCTCGAGCACCGGGTCGCCACCACGCCCGACGCCGACGCGTTCTACAGCCCCGACGGGACCGGCGGGTGGAAGACGATGACGTGGGCCGACGTCGGCGCCCGGGTCAAGAACATCGCGGGCGGCCTTCGCGCGATCGGCGTCGAGAGCCAGGACCGCGTCGCCGTCTTGTGCAGCACGCGGGTAGAGTGGATCCTCGCCGACCTCGGTGTCTTGTGCGCCGGCGCGGCCACCAGCACGGTCTACCCGTCCAACACCGCGGAGGAGTCGGCGTTCATCCTTAGCGACTCGGGGAGCCGCGTCATCTTCTGCGAGAACGACCAGCAGGTGCAGAAGGTGCTTTCCCGCCGCGCCGACGTGCCCGGTCTGTCGCGGATCATCGTCATCGACGGCGCGTCCGGTCATGACGGGTTCGTCACCCGGTTGTCCGAGCTCGAGGCGTCCGGCGCCGCGTGGCACAAGGAGCACCCGGGTGAATACGAGCGCATCGTCGCGTCCGTCGCGCCCGACCACCTCGCGACCTTGATCTACACTTCGGGCACGACCGGGCGGCCGAAGGGCGTCATCCTCACCCACGACTGCTGGGTCTACACCGGCGAGGGCATGGACGCGCTCGGCTTCCTCACCCCCAGCGACAAGCAACTGTTGTGGTTGCCGATGTCGCACAGCTTCGGCAAGGTGCTGGAGGTCGCCGTCATCAAGATCGGCATCCCCACCGCGATCGACGGAGACGTCGGCAAGATCGTCGAGAACTGCGCCACCATCCGGCCCACGTTCATGGCCGCGGCGCCGCGTATCTTCGAGAAGGCGTACAACCGCATCGTGTCGACCGCGCAGGGCGGCGGCGGCGTGAAGTGGGGCATCTTCAAGTGGGCGCTGGGGGTCGGCCGCGAGGTGTCGGCGATCCGCCAGAAAGGCGGCGAAGCGGGCGGCCTGCTCGCGCTCAAGAGCCGCGTAGCCGACAAGCTCGTCTTCTCGAAGCTGCGGGCGCGCTTCGGCGGCAACATCCGGTTCTTCATCTCGGGATCGGCACCGCTGTCGCGCGACATGGCCGAGTTCTTCCACGCCGCCGGCTTGTTGATCCTCGAGGGCTACGGACTCACCGAGTCGAGCGCGGCGTCGTTCGTGAACCGGCCGAACGCCTACCGGTTCGGCACGGTGGGCCAGCCGTTGCCCGGGACCGAGCTGCGCATCGACCCTGGCAGCGGCGAGATCCAGATGAAGAGCCGCGGCATCATGAAGGGCTACTACAACCTCCCCGACCAGACGGCCGAGACGCTGACCGACGGCTGGCTGCACACCGGAGACGTCGGCGAGGTCGACGCGGACGGCATGCTGCGCATCACCGACCGCATCAAGGACCTCATCAAGACGTCCGGCGGCAAGTACGTCGCGCCGCAGCACATCGAGGGCAAGATCAAGGCGACGTGCCCGCTCGTGAGCCAGGCGCTCGTGCACGGCAACAACCGGAACTTCTGCACCGCGCTGATCACGCTCGACGAGGAAGCCGCGAAGGGCTGGGCAGCCGCGCACGGGCACGCCAGCAAGTCCGCGGCCGAGCTGGCGGCCCTGCCCGAGCTGCACGCGCACCTCCAGGGCTTCATCGACCAGGTGAACAGCGGCCTCGCTCGGTACGAGACCCTCAAGAAGTTCGCGATCCTCCCCGTCGACTTCACGGTCGAGGGTGGCGAGCTCACGCCGAGCCTGAAGGTGAAGCGTAAGGTCGTCGAGCAGCGGTACGCCGCGATCCTCGAGGGGTTCTACGTCGGCGAAGTCCAGGCGGTCTGATGCCGGCGGTCGACGGGTGGCGTGGGGCGCGGGCCTGGGTGTTCGACCTCGACGGCACGCTCACGGTGCCGGTGCACGACTTCGACGGCATCCGTGCCGCGCTCGATCTCCCGGTCGGCGAGCCGATCCTCGAGGCGATCGCCGCGCTGCCGCCCGACCTGGCGGAGGCGCGGCGGGCTGCGTTGCACCGCATCGAGCACGATCTTGCGGCGCAGGCCACCGCCAGGCCCGGCAGCGTCGTGTTCGTGCGCGCGGTGCGGGCGTCTGGGGTGCCGCTCGCGGTGCTCACCCGCAACGACCACGGCCTCGCCCGCATCACGCTGCGGCGCATCGCGCTCGACGACTGCTTCGAGCACGTGATCGGGCGCAATGAAGCGCCGCCCAAGCCATCGCCGGAGGGCATCTTGCGGCTCGCGCGCGGCTGGGGCGTCTCGCCAGCGGACGTCGTGATGGTCGGCGACGGCAAATACGACGTCGAGGCCGGCCGCAACGCCGGTGCGCGCACCGTGGTCGTCGGCGACGCGCCCTGGGCGGCCGAGGCTGACCTGCGGGTCGACCAGCTCGACGAGCTGCTGCCGCTGCTCGGGCTGCCGACTTGACGCGCTCTGGACGCTGAAGCCCCGGTCGTCCGGATACCAACTCGGTGGCGGAAGGGCTGGCGCGTGGCGGGGCAGTTCGAGCTCGTACAGATCCTCGCGTCGGGCGCGTTCGGCACGGTCTGCGTCGTACGAGACCTCCGAGCGCCCGGGGCGCCGCTCGTCGCGCTCAAGGTCCTCCGGTCGGAGTACTCGAGCAACCACGACATCATGCAGCGGGTGCGCGACGAGGCGCGCATGCTCACCCGGCTGCGCCACCCGAACATCGTGCGCGTGCACACGATGATGGAGTTCGCTGGAAACCCGGCGGTCGTGATGGAGTGGGTCGAAGGCTCCGGGACCGACCGGCTGCTGCAGCGCGAGGGCCTGCGCGACGGCTTGCCGTTCGCCGTCGCGGCCGAGATCACGCGCCGCGCGGCGTCCGCGCTCGACGCCGCCTACTACAGCCCGTCGGGGCCCGGCGGCCGTCCGATGCACATCGTGCACCGCGACATCAAGCCGTCGAACATGCTGCTGTCCGTGGCGGGTGAGGTCAAGGTCGTCGACTTCGGTCAAGCGAAGGGCGAATTCATCGACCGCGAGGCCGTGAGCGCGGTGCACGTGCTCGGCACCCGCGGCTACACCGCGCCCGAGCGGATGGACGGCGCGCCCGCCGCCCCGAGCGTCGACGTGTACGCGCTCGGCCTGAGCCTGTACGAGCTGCTCGCGGGCCGAAAGCTCGTCGCCTCGTTGCGGCAAGACCGCCACGACGCAGCGGTGGAGCGCGCGCTCGAGGCGCTGGTCCCGCATGGGCTGGGCGCCGAGTGGGCGCCCCGGCTGCGGGTCCTGATGGCCCGTATGTGTTCCTACGACGCCGATAAGCGGCCGCTCCCCGGTCATGTCGCGCGCGATCTCGGCTGGATCATCGAGGGCTCGGGCGCCCAGGTCGACCTCGCGCCGTTCGCGGCCGAGCACGTCGCGCCCCTGCTGCAGGAGCGCCTCGCCGCCCCGAAGCCCGCGGAGTGGAAGGCCTTGGAGGCGCTCGTCGAGCAGTCCCCCTCCGTGCGTCAGCTCGACGTGCCGTCGGTCGATGTGGCCGAGCCCGAGGCGCGAATTCGTGAGCTGATGAGCCGGGCCGGCTGGTCGGAGTCCACGAGCGAGCTGCGCACGCTGCTCGCCCGGATGCCGCCGAGCTGGTCGCCGGAGCCGCTGCTGGCCGTGCTCGACCGCGCCACGCCGCGGTGGTGGAAGGTGTGGGAGCGCCCCGCTACCAACGACGAGCTGCGCGTCGCGCTCGACCTCCTGCGCTCCCGCGCCCTCGGCCCCACCGACGTCGAGCGGGTGCGCGGCTTGGCCACCCACACCGACGCTGGGGTGGCCCGCCTCGCCCGTCAGCTCATGGCGCGCGGCGACGCCCGCGTCTGATCGTCAAGGCGCGGCGCTGACGGGTGACGGCCCGCCGGCGCTCGCGTCGGCCGCGACGAGGCGCTCGTGCAGCCTCCGCGCATCCTCTTCGCCCAACGCCGGGAGGACCAGGCCCGCGCCCGCGACCCGCACCACGACGCGCGCGAGGCCCCACCGGCGCATCAGCAGCCCCTGCACGAAGTCCGAAGATTGAACCTTGCGAAGCTCGGCCAGCGAGGTGACGCGGCGCCACCATCCGAGCCGCGACACGATCACGCCGTTGCCGAGGTGCCAGCCGGCAGTGCGGTGCTCCAAGCCGGCGCCGACCCACCAGATCGGCAGCAGCAGCCCGGCCAGCGCGCCCCACCCGCCGGCGACCGCGACCGCGACCCCCAACACGGCGACGCCTTGCCAGACCGCGGCGATGCGCGCGCGGGTCAGCGACGCCGGATGCGGCGGCGACAGGTGGTCGAGGCGCGCGCCGAGGTCGACCGTCGGCAAGAACGTACCGACGATCGCGCCCACCCGATCCCGAGGGACGAACGGCAGCGTCACCTCGCTCTGCACCGCGCCCTGCTCCTCCTGACCCGCCGCCGCGGTGTCGACCGTGACGGTCACGAACCCGCCCCATCGCCCGATCGGGGTGTCGATGACCTCGACCTGCTGCACCTTGCCGCGCCGGATCTGCACCTGGCGGCGGGTGAACAAGCCCTCCTCGGCGACCAGCACGTCGCCGCGGCGCACGAGCCGAAAGCCCCAGTGCCGGACGAGCACGCCGCCGACCCCGAGCACCCACGCGCCCGACAGCGCGAACACCAGCGTGGCCGCGCCGCTGATCGAGCCGAACATTCCGGGGAGCTGCTCCGGCCGAATCGCCGGGAGCAGCTCGAACCCTCCGCCGACGATCGCGAGCGCCAGCCCCCACCGACTGACCGTGGTTCCGTACGCGATCAGCTCGGTCGGACTGTTCACCCAAACCACATCGTCCGGGACGACGGACGCTACGGGCGCGGTGCGCCGCAGCGCGACGATGAGCGCCGCCGCGTCTGGCTCGGTCAACGCCGACAACAAGCCCTCGACCTCCCGGCCGCTCGCCGTCTCGACCCGGACCTCGACGAGCCCGAACACCCGGTGCAGCACGTTGCGGGCGAGCTCGACGTTCTGGATTCGGTTCGCGTCGAGCACGCGCACCTTTCGGCTCACGAGGCCGCTCTTGATCTCGAGCTTGCCGTCGTGCGCGCGGTACCGGAGCGTCAAGAAGTGCACGACCGTGCTCGACACCGTCAGCAAGCCGAACACCAACAACACCGAGACGTCGGCGAGGCCGCTCGAGCCGAGCGGGTTGCCGACGAACATCGCGACGAGCAGCGGCCACGATCCGCGCAGGACGGCGAACGCGCGGGGCCCGAGGTTGACCACCAACGACAGCGGGTGGAGCCGCGACCACGGCGGGGCCGGCTCAGACACCGTCGTCGCGCTCGGCGTTGGCCTTCGCGACGAGCCGATCGCGCAGCGCGTCCGCGATCGCCCGGTCCAAACCCGGGATCGACGCGTCGGCCCCCGCGCCGCTCGCCGTGAACACCTGCAGCCGCGACAGACCGAACAAGCGCTCCAGCGGGCCCTGCCGGGTGTCGACGTGCTGGATGCGCCCGAGCGGGATCGAGGTCTCCCGCCGAATGAGCACGCCGCGCACCACCCGGAGGTCGTGCTCGCGCACCTGCCAGCCCCACGCGGCGTAGGCGAGCGCGGGCAGCCACACCGCCTCGAGGAACAGCAGCAGCCCCACGACGACCGCGAGCCCGCCGATCACCCACGCCGACGCGAAGCCGAGCCCGACCACCGCGGCCACTCCGACCGCTGGCAACCAGAACAACACCAGCGACAGCGCGGACCGCAGGTAGAACAACGTCCGCGCGCGCGATGGCAGCCGCTCCAGCTCCACGTGGCCCACCCTCACGTCGGCGCGGCCGAATCAGGGCTCACGCCGCGACACCGCGCCACGCCGCTGAGCTATCGTACGCGCATGCGCCTGTCCCCTCTCTGCTTCGCCGTCGCCGCGCTCGCCGCCGCCGTCCCCACCGACGCGCACGCCGTCTTGTGGGAGCCGGGGCGCGCGCGCTGGCACGCCTCCAACCAGGTCGCCCTCGGCGGCACCGGCGCCGCCATCTTCGGCCCGCTCGTCGCTGGGACCGGGGCGCTGGTGGCCGGGGGCGTCATCCCGCTGCCGGGCGGCAGCACGAGCAGCGCCGACACCGTGGGGCAGATCCTGCTCTACTCGGGCGTCGGCGTCGCGATGATCGGCCCGCCCCTGATGATCGGCGGCGGGCTCGCGGGGCGCCACCAGGTCGTGCTCGAGGGCGGTCACGCGTCGATCGCGCCCTTGGTCGTGGCGACCGCGCTGTACCCGCTCGCCGGCGCGTGCGCGGGGCTGTGGCTGGGCGCGGGGCAAGCGTGGGCGCTGGCGCCGGGGGCGGCGTTGTTCGTGGGCAGCGCGGGCTTCGCGTTCGCCGGCCTGGTGTTGGAGCGGCGCGCGTGGGCCGAGGTCAGCGGCGCGGCCCTTCACCCTTGGGTCTCGCCCACCGACGGCGGGTTCGTCGCCGGCGTCACGGTGCGCGGCGCGCGGCCGGACTGACCGGCACGCGGCGCCGCCCCTACAAGAACGCGACCCCGAACGACAACGCGAACGTCGGCAAAATCAACGGGATCAAGCCCTCTTCGTCCTCGTCGAAGTCGTTGAGATCGACCACGCCGTACTGCCCGAGGCCGACCTCCAGCCCGGTGTAGATGCTCTTGCTGTCGCCACGGAACCCGAGCCGCGCGCTCCACCCCGTGCGCTGGCGCTCCCCGACCAGGGTGCCGCCGCTCGCCGTGATCTGGTGCACGCCGCCCGCGCCGTAGACGCCGCGCGCCTGGGTGTTCGGGTACAACCGCACCGTCCCGCCCATGTACGTGTAGTCGGGGCCGACCGCAGGCTTGTCTTCGCCTTCGAGCAACGCCATGAACGTGCCGATGGTGGGCAGGTAGCTGTACGCGCCCGCGATCGAGAGCGCCGGTCCGACCGGGATCGGAACGACGATCTCGGCCTCACCGCCCGCGCCGGACGCGAGCCCCGCCTGCAGCCCCAGCCGCACGTGCGTGCGCGGCGCGTTCAACCGGAAGCGATCCAACAGCTCATTCGCTACAGTCCGGTCGCGCTCGACGCCCTTACCCCGCACATACATCGTACCCAGCAAGCGGCAGGAGTCGAACGTGCCGTTCGCGCACGCGGTGTCCAGGTGACGCGCCGCGATCTCGTCGTCGAAGCTCGTCTTCCGGTCGAGGTGCACCTCGGCGAGCCGGGCGCAGCCGTCGCCGTACTCACCTTCGCAGCTCTGATCGAGCAGCAGGTAGGTAGGCTCGTCAGGCTCACCCGAGCGAGGCAGCGTCTCCTCGGCCAACCAGAAGCAGCCCTCGGGATCGCCGTTGGTGCACGAGCGCTGGAGGTACTCGGAGGGCGGCTGCTCACCCTCCCAGGCCGGGTCGTGCTTCTTGGCGACGAGGCGCCCGAGATCGGCGCAGGAGTGCGCGTCGCCCAGCTCGCACGCGCGACCGTACGCGACGTAGGCCTCGCCCCAGGTGTCCTTGTTGCGCCCGAGCCGCGACGCGTACCCCGCGCATCCCGCGCCATCGTGCAGGTCGCACGCCGCCTTCCACATCATGAGCTGGTCGCGCGCCTCGATCTTGCGCGCCTGGCCGATGCGGCGCTGCTCGGCGCCCGCGACGCACGCCGCCGCGAGACCGCCCTCACACGCGCCGTCGAACCGCGTCAACGCCTCGCCGTACGCCTCGGTGCGCGGATCGTGGCGGACGAGCAAGTGCCCGGCGCCGAGGCACGCGCGCTGCTCCCCAGCGTCGCACGACGCCCGCAGCTTCAGCTCGGCCTCGACGACGCGCGGGTTCTCGATGCCCCACCGGTCGACGTAGTCGCCGAGCGCCATGCACCCATCGGCGGCGCCGAGGCTGCACCCGCGGAGGAACGAACCGAACTCGTCGACGGTGGCCCCGGCGACCGGCCCGTTCTGCAACAACCGACCGAGCTCGACGCACGACGCCGCGATCGGGTTCTTCACGTCTTCGCACTCACGGATGGTCCGCGCCGCGAACGCGAGGTGACGCCGCTTCGCCGCTTCGTCGCACGCTTCGGCGCGGCCGAGCACGCACGCCTGGTCGAGGTTGAGCAGCGCCTGGTCGGGCATCTTCAGGGTGTCGTACGCCGTCGCGAGGGTCATGCAGCCCGCGCCGACGTCTTCCAGCCGGCGCAAGCGCTCGCCGAGCGACCCGGACCCCTCGCGCGCGCACGCGTACTCGAGCAGGCCGATCACCAAGGTGCCCGGCTCCTTCTCCTCGCGCGCGTACCACGACCGCGCGAGCTCGGTGCACGCCCGCACGTCGCCGCCGACGCACAGGTTGGCCTGCGGCGCGCTCGCCGCGTCGTTGATCGCGACCGCCTCGTAGCAGGCGCGGTACACGCCGCTCTCGCACGCGACGCCGAGGTGGCGCAGCGCCTCGTCGCGCGCGCCGGGCCGGCTCTCGAGGGTGGCCATGATCTCGCGCCCGGACGTGAGGCACGACTCGGCGACGCTCGGCTGGCACGTCGGCAACGACGGCACGCCAGCGGGCCACGTGACGGTGAGCACCTCGACGCCGTCCGCGGAGACGCGCAGCAGGTGGTCCCCAGACTTGCCCTGGAAGCTACGAACCCGCGCAACGCCCGGGAACACCGACGCCACGGCGTCTGCCGGGGTCGTCACCAGCTCGTCGACACCGTCCACCACCCACGGGGCGTCGGACAGCGCCCAGAACACCGACGGTGGCGCCGCCGGCGTCGGTCCGACCGCCGCCGTGGTGGACATGCCGCCGGTCGCGACGTCGAGCCGCCACGCGCCCCCCTTGCTGTCGGTGACGACGGGCACGCCGTCGAGGTCGAACGTGAACGCGCCCGCGGGCGCCGGGAAGTCCGTAGGCCACGGCAACAAGCCGAGCAGCTCGACCCGCACGATGTCGGCGCGCCGAACGACGAGGATCGTCTCGACGGGCGGCTCGGGCTTGGCGCCCTTCTTGGTCGGCGGCGGCGCGGGCACCTGGAAGCGAAGGCGCACGTCGCGCGACGGGCCGGACGCGACGACCCGCTGGACCGCGGCGATGTCGGTCAGGGCGAGATCGTCGACCGCGGTGAGCACCCAACCGGGGGCGGCGCCGGCCGCGAGGAACTCGGGCGGGAGCTCGGCGCCGAGCGCCCACACGCCCGCCGCGTCGACGTCGAACTGGAGCGGAATGCCGGGCAACGAGGCGGCCTGCGCGGCGACCGCCAACAAGACCTGGAGCAAAGGGTAGCCTCCCGCCGCGAAAGTACCCGCGCACCCCCGCGCTGTCGACGACACGGCGGCAGGGGGACTGGGCGTCACGCGCCCCCGTTCAACCTAGGCCCAAAACAAGCGCAGGCCCGAGCCATCAGCCATCAGCCATCAGGTTTCAGCTTGACAATGGCGCGATGGTGACTCAACCGACCTTTACCTGAGCGCGAACAACCCGGTCGACTGCCGCTGAGCGATGCATGGCTTTGACCGGGCTGACCGCTGACCGCTGACTGCTGACCGCCTGTTCAAGGCGTAGGCCCAAAACAAGCGCAGGCCCGAGCCATCAGCCAGACAATGGCGCGATGGTGACGCGACCGACCTTCACCTGAACGCGAACAACCCGGTCGACTGCCGCTGAGCGATGCATGGCTTTGACCGGGCTGACCGCTGACCGCTGACCGCTGACCGCTTGTTCAAGGCCTAGAAACCCTGAACGAACGCGAGCCAATGGCCCATAGCCAAGCGCTGACGGCTCATTCGGCGCTACCGGCACGTCTGGGTCGTGGGCGCGTACTCCGGGTCGCACGTCGCGCTGCAGCTCCCAATCAAGCAACCGATCGGGTCGGGCGTGAACAAGCAGCCGAGGTAACAGAGGTAGTCGTAGGTAGCGTCGCAATCGCCGACCCACTGACCCGACGCGCCGCACGCGGGCTCGGCCACGTCCCACCCGGCGCCGTTGACCTCGCACGTGATGTCGACGACGTCCCAGCCGCAGCCGCCCGTCACGCCGCGCAGCGACTTCTCGGCCGACCCGTTGCAGTTGAAGTCGTACGACCCGTCGCCACGGTCAAACGCGAAGTACCCGGTCTGTGCGGGATTTGCGGCCGCGTTCGCGTCGTAGCAGTCGGTGGTGTCGACGCCCGTGTACGGGTAGGTCCCGGCGTCGCACCAACACTCCGACGCGCCCGAAACGCCGAACCCATCGCCGTCGCCGTCGTAGAAGAACGTGTTGCAGCCCGTCGCGTTCTTCTCGTTGAACACGCCGTTGCAGTTCTGGTCGACGCCGTCGCCGCACACCTCGCGGGTGCCCGGCGAGTGGTCGTAGTCGGCGTCGTCGCAGTCGGACTCCGCGCCGGCGGCGTTCTCACACGGCGGCGCCTCGCAGTACCCGTCGCCGTCGTCGTCGTAGAACTCGGTGCCCTCGTCGACCGTGCCGTCACAGTCGTCGTCGTGGTGGTTCGCGACCTCGGTGCCCCCCGGGTAGCTCACCGCCGACGCGTCGTCGCAGTCGGACACGCTCGACTTCGTGTTCACACAGGGTGGAACTTCACAGTAGCCATCGCCGTCGTCGTCGTAGCACTCCGACCCGACGTCGATGCCGGTGAGCTCGTTGCAGTCGTTGTCGAGCCCGTCGCACAGCTCCGGCGCGCCCGGGTAGACGGTGACGTTGCTGTCGTTGCAGTCGCCGCCGTTGATGGAGACGCCGTCGCCGTCGGCATCGTAGTCGAGCGCCGACACGACGATGTAGGTGGCCACCGCGTCTGCGGTGAAGCCCTCGGTGTCCATGACGGTGAACGTGAGCACGTAGCTGCCGATCGGGAGCGTGCCGGCGCACTGCGCTTCGCCGCTGCCGCTCGGCACCATCTCGCACACGAAGCCCCCCGGGTTGGCCACCAACGAGACGGTGAGCTGCTCCGGCAGATCCGCCGCGTCGGACACCCGAACCCAGAAGATGAACGGGAAGTCTTCGAGACCGCGATCATCGGCGGTGGGGGCGACGACCTCGATCGACGGCAGGTCCGGCACGTCGACGACCTCGAACTCGACGGTGGCTTCGCCCTGCGCGCCTTGCTCGTCGGTGGCGCGCAGCGTGACGATGTGCACACCCTCGGAGAAGCTGGCGCTCGAGTACTCGACGAAGCCGTCCACGTCGGGCGCGTCGGCGTCGGGCAGGACGCCGTCGATCGACGACAACCACTCGATCTGCAGCGCCTCGACCGCCGCGTCGTCTTGCACGGCGCCGGTGATGTAGATGGGCGTACCCTCGTCGAACACGGTGCCATCCGCCGGCTCGATGATGCCCGCCGCCGGCGACTCGTTGTAGATGAGGATCCCCTTGTCACCTGCACAAGCGGCGAGCGCGAGGACGAGCGGGAGCGAACGCATGACGGTCTCCACAAGGAGGACGCCTCATAGCGCGTCGGCGCCGGTTCGTCGATCCCACGTTGCCGGTCGATCCGGCGATTCGGACCACCTAAGGTGACGCCGCGGGTGCGGGCGCGCCGGGCGCCGGCGGACCAGCGAACTGGTGGCAAGCGACGCAGGTGTCGAGCATGTCGGCGTAGATCCGTGCCCGATCGGGCGGCGGGGCGTCCCGCGCGGCCCCAGCGAGCGCGTGAAGCTGCGCCGCGAGCGCCGCTCCGCGCCGATCCGGCACGTCCTCCGGGTCGAGGCCCTCTTCGTGCAGCGCCTCGGCGCCGACCATCCACGACAGATCGTACGGCCCGACCAGCCCCTCCCGCAGCCGATCCATCGACCACACGTGCCGCCGCATGAACGACGCGACGTCGGTCTCCTCTTCGGTGAGCCCGGCGGGAGGCGCGATCACGAGGTGCTGGCTCGCGACGTGGCACGCGCCGCACGCGGCCATCACCTCCGCCAGGCCCCGGCGCTGCGCGTCACCGGTAGGGGCCTCCAACGCGGCCCGAACGACGCTCCGGTAGGTCGCCGCGCCCGCCTCCGAGCCGGGCAACGCCTCGTCGGCGAGGCGCCCGAGCGCGGCCCGCAGCCCAGCAGCGTCCGAGCCGACCCAGGCGTCTTGCGCGGCGATGAGCGCGGCGCCGTGCGGCGTCGGGCCGGCGGACCGCTGGGTGACCCGAGCGGGCGCCTCCTCCGTCACCGCCGGGCTGGTCGTGAGGGGCGCGACGTCGAGGGGAGGCGCAGACGGCGCTCCGCACGCCAAGAGCAGGTGGATCATGCCGCCGACGTAGCCTCACCGCCCGGAGGCGCAAGCGCAGCGGTTCGGGTCACCGGCCCCCGAGCGCCTCGGGCCAGTACCGGAGCACGCTTCGGAGCGGCGCCGGGGCGGCCGTGCCGAGGCCACAGATCGACCCCTCCTCCATCTCCCAGGCGACCGCGTCGACGTGCGCGAGCGACGCCGCGTCGCCGGTCGTGAGGAAGCGGTCCATCGCCTGGCGCAGCGCCTGGGTGCCGAGGCGGCAGGGCGCGCACTGGCCGCAGCTCTCGTCCTCGAAGAACGCGAGCTGGACGCGCGCGGCCACCGAGAGGTCCGTGCCACCTGGCAAGACGACGACGCCCATCGAGCCGGGGCTCGCCCCGAGGGGCCGCAGCGACGCGTGGTCGAGCGGCACGTCCGCGTACGTCATCGGCAAGAACCCGGTCGCCGCCCCCCCGGGCACGAACGCCTCGGGCGCGCCGATCGCCCCGCCCGCGACCTCGATCAACCGGTTGAGCGTGACCCCGCACGGCAGCTCGTACACCCCGGGCGACACTACGGCCCCCGAGATGCAATACAGTCGGGTTCCGGGCTCGGTGAGCCCGGGGCGCGCGAACGACGCTCCGCCGCGCTGGGCGATGAACGGCACCGTCGCGATGGTCTCGACGTTGTGCATCAGCGTGGGGCGACCGAACAGCCCGCTCTGCGTCGGGAACGGGGGTTTGAGCCTCGGCATGCCACGCTTGCCCTCGATTGACTCGAGCAGCGCGGTCTCTTCGCCGCAGATGTACGCGCCGTGGCCGGCGACGAGGCGCACCTCGACGCCGCCAAGCTCGGGGCCCGCCTCGTTGATCGCGGCCTCGAGCGCCGCCCAGGCGTCCATCATCTCGCCGCGTAGGTAGATCCACGCCTGCTCCGCGCCCACCGCCCACGCCGCGATCCCGATGCCTTGCAGCACCCGGTGGGGACGGCGAAGCAGGATCTCGCGGTCCTTGAACGTGCCCGGCTCGCCTTCGTCGGCGTTGATCACGATGTATCGGACCGGATCGTCCTGGCTCGCGACCGAGCGCCACTTGGTCGCGGCCGGGAAGCCGGCGCCGCCCCGGCCGCGCAGGCCCGACGCCTGCAACGCGTCGAACAAGCCCTCGCGCCCCAGGGCCCGCGCCGCCGCCAACGGGTCCCCGTCGACCGCGTCGACGCCGCCGAGGTTGATCGGCAACGTGGGGTCATCGGGCAGCACGCGGCCAGGCGCGGGCGCGCCGCCGCCGCAGCGGATGGTGCGGTCCTCCATCATCGCGGCGGGAGCGCCGTCGCAGCGGGCGAGGCACCCAGCCTCGACGACACGGTGCCCGGCGGCCTCGAGCGACCGGCGGAGCGCTCCGGCGCCCGCGAGCTCGCAGCTCAGCCCGACACAAACGCGGACTGCTGGCTCCGGATCGAGCAGCCCATAGAACGAGCCGGCCCCGTACACGGTGGCCTCGGGGACTCCGGTCTCACGGGACACCGCGACGACGTTGTCGCGCGAGACGCCGCCGCGGCGCGCGAGCGCGGCGAGCACGGCGGAGCGATCGGCTTGCTTCGGGAGCACGGGGACCTCGGTGCGGGGCGGAGATCGTACCACCGTTGCCGGCACCGTCGGCTAAGGTCCTTCGAGGAGGCGCCGATGCTTCGACTGGGCATCCTGGGCTTCGCCCTCTACCAGTGGCTCGTCAAGGGTGACCACACGTGGGGCTGGATCGCCGGTGGCATCCTTGTCTTCGACGTGGTGATGTACTTCCTCGGCTTCGGCTTCGGCGCGTTCTGACGCGTGGCGCCGCGCGCGTCACGAGGATCGCGTCCGCGCGCCGACCGCGACGCGCGCCGACGCAGATCGGGGAACAACCGACCCCGAACTTACGTGGCCGTCGAGCAATCGCCCTTCAACTTGACACGACCTCGCCGCAGCGCGCCGCGCGCCGGGAGGCAAACGGACGAAACGCCACCTTCGACGAACCACCCGGATCGCCTCACCCGTCGTTGGCGCGAGCGGGGCGCGCTGTCAAGGTGAACCCGGGTTGCTCCGAGCCCACGTACGTTCGGGGCCGATTGCTCGCGTCGGGGCCAGCCGGAACGCCCCGTCCGCGCCGCATGGCGCGCCGCGAGCCGATCCTGCGAGATCCATCTCGGGGATGAGGCTTCCGCAGCGAGTGAACGGGCACGGACAGAGCCACCGCTTCGCTGGGATACAGGGCCGGGCAGGCTGCTAGCCCCAAAACAAGCGCAGGGCCGAGCTATCAGCCATCAGTCATGGAGGGTAGATCGAGGGCTTGCGCCCCCGATCCCCCGTTAGATCCGGACGTGCAGGACTACTGCATCCGGCTCCCGAACCACGGGTTCGCCAGCCGTGTCGACGTTGTTTGGGCGC
>CAIUDO010000841.1 GCA_903897935.1 uncultured Pseudomonadota bacterium | reverse complement strand
GGGCCGCGCCTCGGTGCCCGTAGGGGCGCGATTCATCGCGCCCGCGCGCCGTCATCGCCGCCGCTCCCCGCCGAGGTGCGCGTTCCCCGCGCGTCGCCGTCGCCGCCCGGTGCCCGTAGGGGATCAGGGGGCGAAGCCGAACAGCGCCTCGAAGTTCTCGCTCAAGCGCGCCGCGACGTCGTGTTCGGGCCACCGCCACCGCTCCGCCATCACCGCGACGGTGTGCGCGACGTTCGCCGGCTCGTTGCGCGTCCCGCGCTCCGGCGACAGGTACGGGCAGTCCGTCTCGAGCAGGATCCGGTCCTTCGGCAACGTGTCGACGAGCTTGAGGAACGCCTCGTTCTTGCGGGCGTTCGCTGGGATCGACAGGTATTGCCCCGGCAGCGCCGCGATCTGCTGGCCTAGCTTGACCTTGCCGCCGAAGCAGTGCCAATCGACGCGGCGCGCGCCCATCTCGACGAGCACCTCCATCGCGCGCTGCTCCCGCTTTCGGGTGTGGATGATTATCGGCTTGTCGGCGTCGAGCGCCAGCTGGACGAGCGCGCGGAACGCGGCCTCCTGGCGCGCCCAGAACGTGTCGGGCACCCAGTAGCCGTCGAGGCCGATCTCTCCGACCGCGACGCACTCATCGACGTGATCGGCCACCCAGGCGACCGCCGCTTCCCACGGGACGGGGTCGACGCCGTCGCGCGGGTAGTCGACGCCCTCGGCGAGCATCTCCGGCAACACCGCGTCGACGGGGTACAACCCGAACGCGGGGCGCACGATCGGGTGGCGGGCCGCCAGCGCCCGAACCGCCTCGTTGTCGGCTGGGTTCAGCCCGTTGACGACGATCGACCCGACGCCGGCGGCGGCGGCGCGCGTGAGCACCGCGTCGACGTCGGGCAGCAGGTCGGGGTGGGTCAAGTGGGCGTGCACGTCGAACAGGCGCATGCGCCTGCCTATCCGCTCACCCCGTGATCTGCGGGGTCCGCGACGCCCAGATCGGCTCGTCCAGCGCGCGCACCATCCAACCGGCGACGTCCGCGCGAGAGATCGCGTCGAACGCACCGAACGCACCGGTGACGCGCACCCGACCCGTCGCGGGGCCGTCGGTCAGCCGGGTCGGACGGGGCGCGAGCCAGTCGAGGCCGCTGTCGGCGAACACGCGCTCCATCGCGGCGAGGTCGCGGTACGCCACGCCGATCGACGACGTCGCCACCAACATCCGCATCACGACGTTCATCTGCGGCGCGCTGTCGCCGACGCCGGCCGCGCTCACCGCGACGACACGCGTGACCCCGGCCCGCCGCATCGCCGCGACGACGGCGCGGGCGTACGCCGACGTGAAGTCCGCCGGAGACGTGAGGGCGGACCAAGGGTTCGCGACGACGCGGCGACGCATGCCCAACGACGAGAGCACTGCGGCTGCGCCCGCCATCGCGTCGTCGAGCGCGGCCGGATCGACGACTTCGCCGCGCACGACCCGTACGCCGGCGGGCGGGCTCCACGGTCGACGGACCAGCGCCGTCACCTCGTGCCCCGCCGCCAACGCCGCCGCTACGACGAGTGCGCCGACGCCACCGGTCGCTCCCAGCACCAAGACCCGCATGCGCTCCTCGTACCCCGGGATGTGGGATCCGGAAACTCTGGCGGGCTGAGATCCGGAAACTCTGGCGGGTGACCCGCCGGCTGGCTTCGCGGTCCCCCGGTAGCAGGCGGGGTCTCGTAGGGGGTCCAGCCGGTGATCGACGTCATGACCAGGTTGAAG
>CAIUDO010000840.1 GCA_903897935.1 uncultured Pseudomonadota bacterium | reverse complement strand
TCGGCGCGGATCGCGTCCTCGCTCGCGCTCGCCACGAGCGGGAAGTCGAGCTCCACGTCGGCCCCGGTCACCTCGGCTTCGGCGTGCGGCTCGCCATCGCGCACGAGCCGGACGCGCGCGCCGAGCTCGGCGCCGGTGACCCGCACGCGCAGGGTCGTGTGATCGGCCACGATGGTGTCGGAGCCGTCCTCGAGGTCCGCCCCGTCGAGTTCCACCATCGGATCCTCGTTGCCCTCGAGGCGCACCACGGTCCGCCCCGCGCGCAGCCCCGCGAGGATCGCCTCGACGCTGAGCGCATCGGCCAGCACCATCGTGGTCGGGCTGCCGATCGGGCTGTCGAACGCACCGGTGCCGGTGCCCGCGCGGTGATCGTCGCTGCCGCCGATCGCCACGACGTGGTGCCCCATCACCACGAGCTCGTCCCAGCGCTCGAGCACGCGGCCGAGAAAGAGCCGCCCGGTCACGCTGAACGCGCCGGTCTGGATCTCGATCCCATCGACCGCGTCGGGCCGCACGCTCCCGGTCCAGCCGCACCCGATGCAGAGATCGCCGATGTCGAGCGCCGGGTGGTTCACGGTGAAGAGGGCGCCGCCTCCGCGCACGTCGTCGGCGAGCTCGTCGAGCGTGCGGCCCTCGACCCCGAGGCGGTGGTCGATCCAGCGCGTGCCGCCGAGCGACATGAAGTGGCCCGCGTAGGTCGTCACCTCGATGCCGGGGATCAGCAGCACCGTGGGGTGCCGCGCCTGGATCTCCGCGTAGCGCTCGAGCTGCGAGACGGTGTTGTGCTCGGAGAGCATGACGAAATCGAGCCCCACCCCCTCCGCGTACCCGAGGACGTCGTCGAGCGAGGCCGGCGAGTCGCCGCTCTCCCGGCTGTGCACGTGGAAGTCGCCCGCGTACCAGCGCCGCTCGGTGACGATCGGCGGCGGCGGCGCATAGGGCGCCCGCGCAGGCTCGGCCGGCAGCGTGACGGCGTCGCGAAGAAACACCTCCACGCGGTAGCGCGCCGGCAGCTCCTCGAGCTTCGCCTCGCCCACGTACACCTGCCACGTGCCCGGCTCGACCGCTCCGGTGAGGTAGCTGCGGCTCGCCGCCTCCGCGTTCACGATCGCCGGCTCCTCGTTGCCGCCGCCGTAGCCGCGAAAGCCGCTCGGCGAGAGCAGGCCCCAATCGAGGATGTTCGCGGCCGAGAGATCGTCGTGCCGGATCTCGATCTCGGCCGTGCCCGCCGGCACCTCGAAGGGCAGCGCGAAGTACGCGATGCCGTCTTCGGCGTCGACCTCGCCCTCGAACGTGTACGTCTGCGCCGCGCCGCGCGAGGGCGCGGCGAGCGCGAGGAGGGCGAGCGGGGCGAAGCGAGCGAGCGACCGGCGCATGGGCGGGATCGTACCTTCATGAACGGCGACGCCCCGATCCCTCGTGGAGATCGGGGCGCCCGGCCATCCTCGCGGTGCGGTTCAGCGGCCGCGGGCCGCCGCGGTCACGCGGTCGAGCAGCGCCCGGTCGTAGAGCCGGCCGACCATCGCCTCGCGGGTCTGGCG
>CAIUDO010000839.1 GCA_903897935.1 uncultured Pseudomonadota bacterium | reverse complement strand
GCATTGCTCAGCGGCAGTCGACCGGGTTGTTCGCGTTCAGGTGAAGGTCGGTTGAGTCACCATCGCGCCATTATCGAGCTGGAAGCTGATGGCTGATGGCTCGGCCCTGTGCTTGTTTTGGGTCTAGCCGTCGAACCGTCGCGGTCGCAGGTCCACGTCGAGCTTCGGGCCCGCGAACGCCTCGGCTGGCTGTGAGATGCCCTCGGTGTCGCGCACGAAGAACACGACCCGATCAGGCGCGAGCGCCTCGATGCGCTCCACGGCCTGGCGGCCGACGATCACGTAGCTGACGGTGCCGTCTAGGGCGTCGGCCCAGACGATCCCGGCCTGGCCGGCCCGCAGGCGCCACGCCATCGCCTCCGAGATCTCCATCCGCCGGAGGAGCAACCCGCCCCGATCCTTGTGGAAGAACCGCACGTCGCCCCGCGCGCCGAGGCGGTGCGCGTTGACGATGTTTCGGATGCGGCCCGGCAGCTCGGCAGCTTCTCTGGCGATCTCCGCCTCTTTCCGGGCACGGAGCCGCGCCTCGACCGCCTGGCGCGCCTCCTCGGCGGCCTCAGCCGCGCGGCGCTCGGCCTCCGCAGCGACCGCGGCGCGGTCCCGCTCGGCGCGCTTGCGCGCCTCCTTCTTCTCGCGATCGACCCGCTGCTGATCCTTGGCCGTGGCCAACCCCTTGGCGACGAGCTGGTCTCGGAGCGACGCCATCGAAACCCCCTCAAAATCGCGCAGCGCCGTAGTCGCGCCGCCGCGTCACCCACACAACGGATAGCGTACCCCCAACGCGGGCCGGCGTCGTGGGCCGGCGCGCGCGCGCTCGAGGAGCCCCGATGAACGCCCAAACCATCCTGGTCGTCGACGACGACGCCCCGCTCCGCGAGGTCGTGCGGTACGCGCTCACCCGCGCAGGGTTCGACGTGTCCGAAGCGTGCGACGGCGCCCAGGCCTTGCGCACGCTGGCGACGCGTAGCTTCGACCTGGTGGTGCTCGACGTCTTGATGCCCGAGATGGACGGCCTGGAGGTGTGCCGCGCCGTGCGGGCCACGTCGCGGGTCCCGATCGTGTTCTTGTCGTCACGCGGCGAGGAGCTCGACAAGGTGCTCGGCCTCGAGATCGGCGGCGACGACTACCTGACGAAGCCGTTCTCACCGCGAGAATTGGTGAGCCGAGTCAAGGCCGTCCTGCGCCGGACCGCGCCCGACGACGCCCCCGCCGAGGTCCTCCACAACCCGCTCCAGGTCGGGCCGATCCGGCTCGATCCAGACACCCACCGCGCCTGGGTGGGGAGCGATGAGATCGAGCTCACCGCGACTGAGTTCCGCATGCTGCAGGTGCTGATGTCCCGCCCAGGGCGCGTGTTCACCCGCGCCGAGCTGGTCGCGGGCGGGTACCAGGGCAACCACCACGTGTCGGATCGCACGGTCGACTCTCACTTGCGGCGCATCCGGCACAAGCTGCGGGGGTGCGGGTCCGACCCCATCGAGACGGTCCACGGCGTCGGGTTCCGGCTCGAAGTCCCGTGACCGCCCGGAGCCCGCGCCGCTGGTCGCTCCCGCTGTGGGCGTGGCTGGTCGCGACCCACCTGACCGTGCTGGCCCTGCCGGCGCTCGCGTTGCTCGGGACGGGCGCGGTCAACCGGGACCTCGAGCGCCAGACGCGGCGGGCGATGCAGCACCAGGCCGAGCTCATCGCGCGATGGTCGGCGGCCGAGCTCGTCCGCGCGCGCGTCGACGATCCGAGCCAATCGCTCGAGGTCGTCGCCGACGCGCTCGAGCCCGCGCTACGCGACGTCGCCCGGGCCGACGCAGGCGCGCGCATCGTCGACACCCGAGGCCTCGTCGTCGCGACGAGCGGGCCGCGAATGGGCGCGGATCTCGGCGGCAACCTCGAGGTGAGCGAGGCGCTGCAAGGGCGGATCGGCGCCGACGTGCGGGTGTTGCCCGTCGCGCCCGGCATCACGCGGTCGCGCCTGTTCGTGGCGGTGCCGGTGACGGTGGGCGGGGACGTCGTCGGCGCGGTCGTCGTCACCCGCAACCCGCGCGACGCCGTCCAACTCGCGCGCAACGTGATGACCCGTTTGACCGGCGGCGCGCTGGTCGCGATCGTCACCACCCTCACGGTGGTCGCGTTCGCGACCACCGCGTTGACCCGGTCGTTGAGCTCGTTGGTGCGCGCGACCCGCTCGCTCGCCGATGGAGGCCCCGCGGCGGCGCTGCCCGACCTGCAGGGCGCCCCGGTGCGCGAGGTGCGTGAGCTCGCCGGGGCGTTCGAGGCCACCAGCCAGCGCCTGCGCGAGCGCCTCGCGTACATCGGGGAGTTCGCCGCCCACGTCTCCCACGAGTTCAAGACGCCGCTCTCGACGCTGCGCGGCACCGTCGAGCTGCTCTCCGACGACGCCGACATGCCCGCCGACCAACGCGCCGCGTTCCTGGCCAACGCCGAGGGGGAGATCGACCGCCTCGATCGGCTGGTCAGCGGGTTGCTGGCCCTCGCCCGCGCGGAGCAGGCGCCGACGGACCAGCGGGTCGACGTCGCCGAGCTCGCCGCCGACGTCGCCGCCGCCTACCCCGGCGTCACCCACGAGGGCCCCGCGAAGCTCGAGGTACGCGGAAACGCCGCCCAGATCGACGCCATCGTGCGCAACCTCGTCGAGAACGCGCTGAAGCACGGGAAGGCGCAGCAGGTGGTGGTGCGGACCAGCGCCCGCGACGACGCCGTCGTCATCGAGGTGAGCGACGACGGCGTCGGCATCTCCCCGGGCAACCTCTCGCGGGTGTTCGACCGGTTCTTCACGACGGACCGCAGCGGCGGCGGCACCGGGCTTGGACTGGCGCTCGTGCGCACCATCAGCCGGATGCACGGCGGCGACACCGAGGTTCGCAGCGAGCCTGGGCGGACGGTGTTCACGGTCACGCTTCGGCGCTGACCGCCCGGGGCAGGATCAGGCGTCGGTGTCGGCGGCGTCGTCGGCGGAGAGGTCGTCCTCACCGTCGTCGTCGGAGACGCGTGGCGGCGGCGGGGCGTCCGGATCGTCGTCTTCGCCGAGGCCGTCGATGCGCGCGCCCGGGATGCCCATGAAGAACGCGTGGTAGCTCGAGTACGCGTCCGACGGATCGAGCCGCGACGCGCGCTCGAAGTGGGCGCGCGCCTCGGCCAACAACCCACGGAACACCTCGGGATCGCCGAAGATGACGTCGTCTTCGTCGGCGCGGCGGCGCAGCGCCTCCGCGAGCACGCGGTGCGCCAGCGCGCGCACGACCTCCTCGCTCAGGTCTTCTACCCATTGACCGCCGGCTTCCAAGTGCTCGACCGCGAGGCGCGCGTGCTCGACCGCCTCCTCGACGCGGTCGGTGGCGAGCAGCAGGTGCGCGAGCTCCAGCCGCGGCTCGGCGAGGCGCGGCTCCTCCGCCAAGATGGCGCGGTACGCGTCTTCGGCGGCGTCGATCCGCCCGGCCTCCTTGTCCGCCATCGCGGCGACGAACCTGCTCTGGAGCTCATCGAGCCCTTCGTCTTCGGTCACCAGACCTCCTCGTCCCGCTGGGTATGCTCGCGACCCGCAGCCGTCGACGCGCCCGACCGGATCGCAATTCCAATGGTTCAAACCGACAACCGCTGCTGGACGCCTAGTGAACGGGGTGGCGGAACGGCGTGCTGCCGCTGCGCGGGTCGGGCGCCGCCGGCCGGGGGGCGCCCACGTCGACCTTGAACGAGCCGCCCGAAACCATGCCGCCGAGCCGCGACAGCACCACCGGCGCGATCAGCCGCCGGGTCCAGGGGAGCACGAGCGCGAGGCCGGTGAGGTCGGTGAGCACGCCCGGCGTGACCAACAAGACGCCCCCGACAAGCACCAGGGCGCCTTCGACCAGCCGTTCGGCCGGGGGGATGCCCATCGACAGGTCGGACCGCAGCTGCTGCAACAGGCCGAGGCCCTCCCGCTTGGCGAACCACGCCCCGACCGCGCCGGTCAACAACACCAGGAGCAACGTAGGCAACGGGCCGAGCCACGAGCCGATCTGGAGCAGCAGGAACAGCTCGAGCGCGGGGACGATCGTGAACAGCGCGAGCAGCTTCAGCATCCTACCTCCCCGCTCTTGGCGGCGCGCCAGCGGCGCTCGACCTCCACCGGGTCCGTCGCGCGCAGGTCGAGGCCGTCGGCCGCCAACGAGCGCATCACGCGGTCGCGGCGCGCCTCGAACCGATCGATCGCGCTCCCGAACGCGTCGTCGAAGGTCGACGCGTGGCCGCCCGGCACGAACCGCGCCACGTTCACGAGCGTGAACAACACATCGCCGAGCTCTTCGACGAAGCCGTCGTGGTCGCCAGCGTCGAGCGCGGCTTGGAGCTCGCCGACCTCCTCCGCCAACTTCTCACGCACGGCCGCGAGATCGGGCCAGTCGAAGCCCGTAGCCGCGGCCCGCTCGGAGACCGACCACGCCCGCGACGCCTCGGTACGAACTACCGGGAGTGAGGGTTCATCCGATGTAGTCGAAGGGACCGCAGCGACCGCCGGGAGGGCGGACGGCGGCAGAGCGGCCCCGTCCGCCGTGTGAGCGGCGGAGGCGTCAGCCACGGCCGGCTGCTCAGACAGTGGCATCAAGCGCCCTCCTGGCATCGTCGGGATCGACGGCGGCCTCTCGCGCCTATAATCCGCCCGTCCATCGCGCCGCGAGTCGACGATCCGGAGGCCCCATTGACCCGAGCCGCGCCGCAACAATTCGGCGAGTACCACCTGCTCGAGAAGATCGCGACCGGCGGGATGGCTGAGGTCTGGCGCGCGCGGGCCTACGGGATGGCGGGGTTCGAGAAGATCCTCGTGATCAAGAAGATCCTCGACTCGTTGTCGAAGGACGACGACTTCGTGCGGCTGTTCATCGACGAGGCCCGCATCGCGGTCCAGCTCCTGCACGTCAACATCGTGCAGGTGTTCGACCTCGGCGCGGTCGACGGCCAGTACTACATGGCGATGGAGTACGTGCACGGCCTCGACCTGGCGCGGCTGATCACCCGCGCGCGGCCGCTCGGGGACTTCCCGATCCCCCTCGCGCTCTTCATGATCAGCGAGGTGCTCAAGGCGCTCCACTTCGCGCACGGCCGCCAAGACGAACAAGGAAACCCGCTTCGAATCGTTCATTGCGACATCAGCCCGCAGAACATCCTGGTTTCGTACGCGGGCGAGGTGAAGATCACCGACTTCGGCATCAGCCGCGCGGCGTTCCAGGCGAAGTCGCTGCATGATGTGATCCGCGGCAAGTACGCGTACATGAGCCCCGAGCAGGTAGACGGGAAGCCGCTCGACGGCAGAAGTGACATGTTCTCGCTCGGCGTCGTCCTGTACGAGATCCTCACCGGGCGGCGCTTGTTCAAGGCCAAGACCCGCGACGAGACGCTCGCGCGCGTGCGGAAGGCAGAGGTGCCGAGCCCTCGCACGTATCGGCCCGAGATCAGCGAGGACCTCGAAGGCATCGTGCTCCGAGCGCTGTCGGCTCGCCCTGATCGGCGGTTCGCCGACGCCGCCGCGATGCTCGAAGCGATCAGCCTGTTGATGGTCCGTGAGGGCCACCGCGCCAACAACAACGACCTCGCGGCCTACCTCAAGGATGTGATCGAGAACGCTGGGAAGACCAAGGATCGCGTCGCGGCATCGCACGTCGCGCCGACCACCGTGGTGGTGTTGGCGGCCGAAGCGAGCCCACCGCCACGCACCCTGGCGACGCCGCGCAACTCGTTGACCGCGCTGACTCAGGAGTGGTTCGGCTTGGTCGGCGACGCAGGCGCCGAGATCTGGGAGCGCAGCGAAGGCAGCCTGCTCGTGACGTGGCTGGTCGAGGGTGAGCCGGGCCCGGTGCTGGCGAAGGCGGTCGAGACGGCGAACCTGCTCCGAAAGACGGGTCAAAAGCAAGGCTATCGCGTTTCGGCAGGCGTCGCGCCCGGGGTCGCGCGGATCTTGCCGGAGACCGGCCGCCCCGGCGAAGGCTGGGAGACCGCCGGGCCGTTCTACCTGGCGCGGTGGATGATGAACCTCTCCGCGCACCGCGGTCGCGTGCTGATCACCGAGGTCGCGGCGCGCCAGCTCGCCGGCAAGACCAGCCTGCTCGGGCGGATCTGCATCCAGGGCAACCGCCACATCAACCTGCACGAGCTCGCGTAGACGCCGCTCTGCGAGGCTACGGGGCCGCTTTGTGCGGCAACCGGCACACGAACACGGCCCCGCCCGACGACGGGAGCAACACGAGGTCGCCGCCGATCGCGAGCATCAACTGGCGGCTGATGTACAAGCCGAGCCCGGTGCCGTGCGCCTTGCTGGTGACGAACGGGTCGAAGATGCGGTCTCGGCGGGCCTCTTCGACGCCCGGCCCGTCGTCCGACACCTCGATCTCGACGAACGACTCGACGCGCCGCGTACGCAGCACCACCTGGTGCCCACCCGCGGCCTCGACCGCGTCCAGCGCGTTGTGGAGCAGGTTCAGCACGACCTGACGGACCGAGACCGCAGCGACCTCGACGACCGTGGGCTCCCGCGACAGCTCCAGCACCACCCGCGCGGCGCTGCCCCGAGTGCGCGCCGCCGCGAGGTCCACCGCGCCCCGCACGACTTCGCTCAGGTCGACGAGCTCGACCTCGCGGTGCGGCGTCGGCCCATAAGCCAGCAGCATCGCCTCCATGTGCTCGACCTGCTCCAGGATGCGCTCGTACGCCCCCGGCAGGCCGGCCGCCCCCATCTGGGCGATCGCCTTGACCGCAAACAACGGCTGACGCAGCTCATGCAGCAAGCTCGCCGACGACGCGCCGAGCTCGGCGAGTCGCGCGGCTTCGAGGGACACCACGCGATCCGATGACGCGAAGGCCTCGATCCACTGCGCGGTGCCGCTGTCACTCATCCGACCCCCAGAGGTTGTCTACTGTCGCGACCGTGGTGCACGCACCCCCACGATTCCCAGAGCCGTCGTCGGTGTCCACGCGGATGGTATAGGCGCCGTTCGGCACGACCCGCTCGGTGAGATCTCGGCCGTCCCACGACAACAGCTCGGCCGACGACGACGCCAACGCCCGCTCGAAGTGCACCAGGGCGCCCGACGCGTCGCGAACCGTGATCAACCACGCGAACGGCGCCCGCGCGGTCCGTACGTCGACCACGACCGTGTCGGCCTCCTCACCCGCCGCGTCGTCCCCATCGGGGCGAAACACGTAGGTGTCTGGCAAGCAGGAGTCCACCGAGGACAAGCTGTTCGGCAAGGCGCCGAACGCGCCGTTGTAGGTGCTCGGCGTGCCTGTCCAGGTGCCGTCCAGTCGGTTGCCGGCGAGATCCCGGAGGTCGGTGTCGACGACGACGCCCCATGCCCCCTCTGCGGCGTCCACGGCGGCCTCGAGCGTGATCAGCAGCTCGGTCCCCGACGCGTCCACCGACGCCGCCACCGCGCCGACCGACGACGGACCGACCAGCCGCAGCGCGTCCAGCGCCGGGACCAGCACGGGCTCCGAGAACACCACCGCTACCTGGTCCACCACGCCGACGGTGTCCCCGGTGGGGTCCTGGTCGACGACGAACGGACGCCGATGGTCCCCGGTGAACGTGCCCGTCGCGGCGCCGAACGCCGACCCTTCGACGTCGAACGCGACGACCTCGAACGCGCCACCGGTCGGCTGCCCCGACGCGTCGAGCACGAACGACGCCGACCCGGTCGCGTCCAGCGTCACCGTGGGCCCGAACCCGGAGGCGCGCGGCCCGCCGAGCACGCCGCGGTCCGAGCGCACCGACACCGCCGCGCCGACCGCGACGTCCCCGGCGCAGTCGGTGAGACTGGTCATCGACACCCTCGTGGCCTCGAGGCCGACGGTCAGGACGTCGTCGTCGAGGGCCAGCTCGATCGGTCCGACCACGCTCCCGTCGTCTTCCCCTACCCACGCGGTGCCGGCCAGCTCGATCGCGCACCCGTTCGCTTGTTGTACGAGCACGCGGGTCTCGAGCTGGCCCAGGAGCGGCGTCGACGCGACGACCGTGCTGCTTGCCGACACCACCGCGACCCCGCCCTCCACAGCGAGCCCGTATCGAAGGATCGGCGACGTACCGGCGACCCCCGCGACCGTCGCCGCGACCTCGGCCTGGCCGGACACCGGATCGAAGCACGCTACGGCTTCGTCCCGGCCGCTGTAGGACACCGTCGCGGTCGGGCCACCGGACGGGCACGACTCGGCGACGACGAACGTCGACGAGTCGCCGTCGAGTCCGCTCGCCGCCTCGGCGTGGACCCGCACCCCGCCGGCGTCTACCCAATCCAGCGCGACCGTGGCGACACCGTCGACCAGCGTGCCTTCGACCGCCGCGACCGCGAGCGGCGACCCCGAAACCGTGACCAGCTCGTCGAGATCCACGTGGTTGCCCCAGGCGTCGATCGCCTCGATCAACACGTCGGTCGGGGTCCCTACCCAGCCCCACGACACCTGCGGCGACACCGTGAGCCGGTCGGCGGCGCCCGGTGACACCTCGATCGGCACCGAACGCCCGAGCTCGACGCCGCCCTGCGACACGATCAGCTGGGTGGTGCCGGCACCGGTGAGCGTGATGTCCGGGGTCGCGAGCCCGTCGGCGCCGATAGCGACCACCACCGTCGGGCCCGCGCCGGCCGAGTCCGTGACGACGACGTCCGGGTCGGGGCGGACCAGGTACGGGTTGCCCCACGCGTCGTACGCCTGCAGCAGGACGAGCATCGGCACGCCCGCCTCGACGATAGCGGCGTCGGGCTCGACAACGACGACGGCGACGTCTCCGTTGACGACCGGGAACGGCGTCGTGGACGCCGCAGCGCCGCTCGACGACAACGTGGCGGTGACCACGGTGCTCGACGTGGCGCGCGTGAAGGTGCACGAGAACGCCCACGCGCTGCCGAGCGCGGACCCTCCGGCGCACACCATGTCGCCGAGCGCGTCTTCGAGCGTGACAAGGTCAGGGAGCACAGCCGGATCCGCGGCGTTGCCCCAGGCGTCGAAGCCGACCACCGAGAGATCGATCGGCGCGCCAGCGACCGCCGGTGTCGCGCCAGCCGCCACGGTCAACGAGGTCGGCGGGCCAGGAAGCACCTCGAACGACGACGACGCGCCGCTCGATCCGTCCGCCGTCACGAACAACGTCCGCGACCCCGACACGGTCGGGATGACGTCGCAGAGGACGGCGTCGAGGGTGGCGGAGCAGTCCGCGTCGAGCACCGTCCCGAGATCGTCGGTGATCACGAGCGCCTCGACGTCGCCGGACCAGACCGTCTCGTTGTCGAACGCGTCGACCGGGCGGCCGAGCAGCGTCAGCGGCGCGCCCGCGATCGCCTCCGTCGCGAACACGGAGACGTCGAATCGATCCAACGCCGCTGGAAGCACCCGGATGGGCCCGAGCTCACCGGCGGGCCCCCACAGCGCGACGATCGACTCCTCGTCGCACGAGGTGGTCCCTGTAGCCTCCGTGAGCACGGCGTCGACCGTGGTCGCGCCCTCGACGGTGACCTGGGCGTACCACGACTCGCACGCATCGATGAGCAGCACCTCGGTGGCGTCGCTGACCGCGTTCCCGTATTGGTCGCGCACCGTGAGCGTGAGCGGCAGCGGATCGCCCGCCACGACCGACAACACGCCGGACGACTGGATGTCGAGCTCGAGCTCGGAGCCAGGCTCCCACAACAACACGATGCGGGTCTCCTGGAGCGCGAAGGCGCTATCGCTCGCCTCGATCACCACCTCCATCAAGCCGGGCTCGGTCACGATCAGCCCGACGCGCGCGGCCCCGTCTGGGCCAAGGTTGCCGGTGACCGCGGCGCCATCTACGGAGGAACCGTCGAGATCGGCGGCGTCCCACTGTGCGCCGTCCATCAACGCGCCGCCCTGCTCGGCGCGGAGCTCGACGGCGACGTCCTGCAGCACGCGGTCGCCGCCCACATCCACTACAGTGAGATCGAGCCAAGCGACCTGCTGGACCTCGAAGGACACCGCGGTAAGGTCAGCGACGATGCGCTGTGCCTGCGTGTCCGTGAGCGTGAACCCGTTGGGCAGCGTCCCGGTGGCGCCGCTCGGGCCCCGGACGACGACATCGTAGGTGCCCGGGGGCAGACCGTCGTTGATCGTGGCCTGCAGGAGGGTGAAGTCCACCAGCGTTACGCCAGCGAGCGCGCGCGAGACAAACTGACCTTGGTCGGTGGGACCCACCAGCGCCACGCTGAAGCCACGATCCACCTGTGCGTCGCCGCGTCCCGAAGAGTCCACCTCGATGCGTGGGTAGAACGCCGCACCCGAGATCTCGATGCGCGTCTCCTCCCCGTTGTACGCCCACTCCGGCGAGACGCTCTGCGGCAACGGCGCCGGCAGCTCGATGCCGCACGAGGTGAGCACCAAGAGCAACATGACGCACAGGACCACGGCCGGGGCGAGCACGACGCGACGCGCCCACGACGGCGCGGGAGTTGCGTTCAAGGTGGCGGATTCAGCGCCCACCGGAAGCTCCAAGCCCGACCATCAGTATAGCACACGATAACCGAGGACACCGAAGAGGCCCCCGAGCGGCCCTTGCCACGCCACGTCCCCGCCAGCGCTCGTAAGCGTGACCCCGCGCGCCTCCACGAACAGCTCACCGCCGGGCACTCGCGTTCCCGCACCCGCGACGACACCGAACCCCGGCGTCAGGACGCGCCACCCGGAGAGCGCCGTGTCGTCCTCGAACAACGCCCGCTCGTGCGCCGCAGCGACAACCGCGATCGCAGCGCCCCACACCGCCCGCGCGCCGAAGGTCTGTCGCCACGAGAGACCGAGGTCGCCGCTCCACACCGACAGCTTCAGGTCCACCCGGTTTCCGATGTTGTCGAACACCGCTTGCCCGCTCAACCACGTGCTCACCCCGCCGCGCAGCGAGACGTGCTTCCCTAGCGCCTCTGGCCGCGCCTCCGCGACCATGACGACGTACGGGCTCGCGATCGCACCGAAGTTCGTGACGCCGCCCACCGCCAGCCCGATCCCGCGCCGGACCGGCTCGGGCACGACCTGAAACGTCCGCTCGACGACCACGCCGTCGGACGCGGTGAGCACCACCCGACCCTCCCGGGCGCGCGAGCCAGGGTCGGCGACCAGGTCCGCGACGAGCACACCGCCCTCGGACGCGACGAGGGGCCCGACGGTGGCGCCCTCGGCGACGAGCGACACGTCGACCGCACCTTCCGGCATCACGCGCACGACCCCGGGCCCGCCGGGCGCGATCACGGCGGGCTCGACCACGACGCGCGGCGCACGGGCGCCGGAGAACGTAAGGCTGAGCGACGTCTCCAGACCACCCCGCTCGATCGCGGGTGGCTGGGGGCGGCGCGCCACCGGCATCGACGATGCGTACAACCCTGACGCCGCGAGAATCAGGAACGGACCGGATCCCGCGGGCACAGGGAGCGCATGCGACGCCCAGCCCCGTTCATCCGACACGACGACCTCACGAGCGCCGCCGACCACCGACAGCTCGACAGGCATGCCCTCGATCGGCCTCCCAAGACCGTCGATCACGCGACCCGACACGGTAACGGTGTCGAGCGAGTCGGAGACTCCTCCGTTGGCGACGACGACCGCCTCGACGGGCGCCGAACCAGGTGGGAGCGCCGCTCGAACCGACAACACGTCACCACCGAACGGCACCGCGGCCGTGCCGACGTAGCTGAAGCGGGCGACCGCCGTCGCGTCCGGCTCCTCGTCTGCGCGCTCGATGCTGCCGTGCTCGGCGACGACCTCGAGCGCGAACGGCTCGATGCGCTCGCCATAGGCATCCTCGGCCAGCACCCGCACCCGAGCGAGCGGGATCTGCGCCGACATCTCCTGCGGTGAAGCGGTCACCTCGAGCCGCGCCGGCACTGCGGCGCTCGCGGGGACCGCGATGGAGCGCGAGGTCTGCACCCCCCCACACCGCACACGATCGGACACCTGCCCGCTCGCCGGCAGGCTCGCGACGAACGTGCCGTCCCGACCCTCGAAGATGGGGATCAAGCCCGTGCCTGGTAGCCGGCACCCGACCGACCCGACGCCGGCTGGCGCGCCGTCGGGCGCCAACGCGATCCCGTACAGACGCGGCGGCGGCCGACGTGGGATCACCGGGCCGTCGACCACCGCGACGAGCTCACCTTCAGGCGCGAGCGGCAGCGGCAACGAACCCCTCGTCACGTTCCCGAGATCGTCGACCACCTCGATCGCCGCCGAACGATCGGCTGGTCCGACGGCGATGCGCACCCCCTCGACCTCACCGTCGGGGCCAGCGACCCACGGCCCGAACGCGCGCGACCCGACGGTCAACGAGACCCGCGCCCCTGGCTCGGTGACGAACGGGACCTCCAGGGACGCTTCGCGCGTCGCCACATGCCAGGTAGGCGCGCAGCCGCCGCGATAGGCCCCGACGACCAGGAACCCTGGCTGATCCCCGACCTCCGCGAGATCGAGCGCGACCTCGAACCGCCCGGGAGCGACCTCGGTCACCGCGGCCACCACGCCATCGCTGGCCGCGACGCGGGGCACCACGCCCACCGGACCGGTAAGCTTCCACGAGAGGGCGCGCTGGCTGGCGGTGACGGCGCTGGGCGCCCCCCACGCGTACCCACACGCAGGCGGCGCACCCACGGGCAAGCTCACGCGGCCGCCGTCGCCACCCTCGACGATCATTACGACGGCGTCGGGATCGGGAGCGATCGTCGCCCGCCACGCCCCTCCCACCTGGGCGCCGATGGTGACCGAGCCGCCCTCGACACGCAGCGCAGGCGCGTGGTCCGACGGCTCCGCGACGACCCACGCGGCAGACGGTAACCCCGGGACCAACGCCTGCTCGGGCACGATGGCGATCGTCGGAGCCGCGGCGCCCGCGCGCCCCGCCAGCACGAATGCCAAGCAGGCGCCGCCGATCAACGGGGGCGCTCGCCCGCCTGGAACGACGGCCCCGTGGTGTCGCGCTCCACGCCGTGCTCCTCGCGCTGAACGTCCCCGAGATCGTCGCGCGCTTCCAGCCGCAGCACCTGCGGCCCCTCGTCGATCGGGACCACCGCCGTGAACGACCCGTCTTCACCCGCTTCCACCTCAACGGCGCGAATACCGCCGTCGATCCGGACCTGCGTGCCCGCGACCGCGACGCCCCGCACGGTGACCGCGTCAGCCCGGGTGCGCTGCGACCCCGGCCACTCCACGCTGAGCAGCAGGGAGTCGGGGATCGTCCCGACGGTCGCCGCGCCACCCGACGCGCGGAGCCGCTCGCCAGCCTGCACCCGATCCTCGCCAGCGACGCCCGAGATGAGCGCCTCACCCGCGGACACGTCGACCGTCAGGCGGTCCTCACGCACCGCCATGCGAAACGCCGCGTCGTCCGCCACGACCTCGCGCTCACCCGCTCCGACCCGCAGCGCGCCGGATCCGGGCTTGACCACCGCCTCGATGGAGCCGTTCGCGAGATCGAGGTGCACGCCGTCCTGGCTGACCGTGCGCACCCGCGCCGACGTGCCAGCGCCGAGCCGGACCGTGCTGCCGCGGCCGAACGACAGGTCCGCCGACGCGCCCGCGCCCGTGACGATCGCGTCGTTGACGCCGAGCTCGAGCCCTTCCGCCGCCGGGGTCGAGGCGCCGTCGCGCTCGATCGCCACTTCCCCCGCCATCGAGTCGAGCACCAGCCGCACCGCCTCAGCGTCGCGCCCCACCCCGCCAAGCGCGGCGACCACCATGGCCGCGACGACGGCGCAGATCAAAAACGCGACCAGGGCGCGCTTCATGAGCGGGCCTCCGGCAGCGTGACGCGCCACGGCCCCCCGGCCACCGCGGGCTCGCCGATGCGACCCCCCATCTGCCCCAAGAGCCGGCGCGCCACCCATAAACCAAGGGCAGACGCCATGAAGTCATCGCTGATGGTTTGAGACACCGACGGCACCAGCACGACCTCCACGACCCCGGACCGACGCTCTATCTCGACGCGCAAGCTTGATCCCGCGGGCATCGTCGCCGCTACCGAGCTGAGGATCGGAGCGAACGCCCGCCCCGCCAACACCGGGTCGACCCGCACGCTCGCGGGCGCGTCCGGCAGCCGCAGCTCGACCGAGATGCCGGCCTGACGCATCGGGCCCTGCACCAAGCCGACGACGTCGCGCAGGAGGACCCGCAGATCGAGGATCACCGCGTCGGAGGGATCGAGCGGGTCGCCCGACGAGAACCGGAGCATCGCGCGAACCACCTCGGTGCAGCGCAGGGTGAGCTGCTCGACGCGACCGAGGGGCCCGTGGTAGCGCCTCAGGTCGGGGTCTGCGAGCAGGATCTGCGTCATCCCGAGGATGCCCGCGAGCGGGTTGTTGAGCTCGTGCGCCAGGCCCGCCCCGAGCTGCGCGACCGCGGCGAGCTGCCCCGACTCCACGAGCTGCGCCTGCGCGGCCTGCAGCTCTGCCGTCCGCTCGTCGACCCGGCGCTGCAGATCCGCGTTGAACGCCTCGATCTGCTGGCGCTGCGACACGATCTCGGCGTTGTTCTGCTGCAACCTCGCCGCCATGTCGTTGAACGCGACCGCCAGCTCGTCGATCTCCCCGATCCACGCGAGGCGCGGCACCGGCTGGTAGTCCCCGTTCGCGATTCGTCGCGTGGCGTCGCGCATCTTCGCGACGGGCTGCGACAGCCCCCAGCCAACCAGGGCGCCGACGAGCAGCGACACCACGAGCGACGCCATCACGACCTCGACCGTGCGAAGCGTGATCTCACGAGCGGTCGCGAACACGAGGCTGGTCGGCTCCACGACCACCACCGCCCAATCGGTGTACGGGACGAGGGCGACCGCGCCCGCGATCGGCGATCCCCCGTCGTTCGAGACCGTGAACGTGCCATCCGCCATCAAGAGCGGGAGGATGTCCGGCCCCGGGGTGAGCGGATGCCCGCCGCCCACCACCAGCGCGCCCGTGCCATCATAGAGCAACAACGCGTGATCCGGGGTGCTCTGGGCGGTGAGGGCCTGGACGATTGGGGAGAGGCCCAGCTCGGTGCCCAACACGAGGCCGTCGCCCCACGGGCTCGGCGCCGCGACCGGGAACACCGGGAGTTCCCTGCCGTTCGGGACATAGGGCGCGCCGAACGTGGTGAGCGCGGTGCGGTAGGCCTCGCCGTACGGCAGCACCTTCAGGAGCACGTCGGCGTCGGCGTCGCTCGCGGTGGCGCGCCCCGCGAACGGGCTGTCCGGCGGCGCCGGCGCGTCGAGGAACACGGGATCGGCCACCAGCTTGCCGGCCCGATCCACCAGCACGACCACCCGCGACGCCGGCACCGCGGCGAGGACCGAGCGCAACAGCCCGGTCTGGACCTCGGGCGCTCGTTGATCCAACTGCCACGGGTGCATCCACCCGGACACCGCCACGCCTTGGTCGTACACCCATGTCCCGACCAGGGTCGCGGCGGCCTGCGCGTCGCGGTAGAGGATGACCTCGCTCGAAGCTCGCTGCTTCTCGACCGAGATCTTGGTCGCGTACACCGCAGTGACGAACATGGGGAGGAACGACACGGTCGCCATGACCGCGGCGAGCTGGAGCCAGAGGCGCACCGTCGGCGACCGTCAGGACGCGTCGGCGTCGGGCGCCCGATCGACCGGAAACTTGAGGTGGAACGTCGTACCCTCGCCGACCGTGCTCTGCACCTGGATGGAGCCGCGGTACTTCGTCATGATGCGGTACACGATGTTCAACCCGAGGCCCGTGCCCCGCCCGGTCCCCTTCGTGGTGTAGAACGGGTCGAAGATCAGCGACTGGCTCTCGGGCGGGATGCCCGGTCCGTCGTCGATCACCTCGGCCCACACATGCGCCGTTTGCGCGCCGCCCAGCACGCGCACCAGCCCGGTCGATCCGCCCTGCCCGTGCCGGTCGGCGACGGCGTCTAGAGCGTTCTTTACCAGGTTCACGAACACCTGGCGGATCTCGTTCGTGCGCGCGTTCACGTAGATCCCCGGCGAGACCTCGTTTCGGACCCGATCCTCGTGGAACGGGGTGGACCGCGTGACCAATCGGATCGCGTCGTCGACCACCCGGTGCAGCTCGACCGTGGTGAGGTACTCCGAGCGCGCCGTGCGAGAGTAGCCGGTGAGATCGTTGACGATGTCCTTGATGGACCGGGTATACTCGACAATGTCCGCCGCGTATTGCTGGACGAGCGACCGATCCTCTTCGTCCTGGATCGCCTCGGCCAACCCCATGACACCGAACAGGGGCGAGCTGATCTCATGCGCGATGCCGGCGGCGAGCGTGCCGATCCCGGCGAGCTTCTCGGCTTGAATGAGCTCGGCCTGGGTGTCCCGAAGCTCCCCGATCGTGTTGCGGAGCTCCTCGTTCTTCGCCTTGAGCTCAGTGAGCAGCCGACGGTTCTCACGCGCGAGCTCTTGCCGCTCGAACGCCTGCTTGACCTTCCGGCGGACCTCGAAGATGTCCTTCGGCGGCTTGACGATGTAGTCGAACACGCCGAGCTCGAGCGCCGTGAGCGCCGTCTCGTGCGAGGCG
>CAIUDO010000838.1 GCA_903897935.1 uncultured Pseudomonadota bacterium | reverse complement strand
GAGCGGGCCGATCGCGATGGGGATCGTGTTGGGGATCGGCCGGGTCGCGCTCCAGATGAACCGCATCCGGGCCGCGGCCCCCTCCCTCAGCAGGGCCAGCACGCGCTCACGCCCGCCAGCGCCCAGCCGCTCGACGTCGCCGAGGAACACGAGGTGCCCCAGCGCGTCGGACGGGAGCGCCAGCAGCTCCAACAGCGCGCGCTCGAGGTCACGCGCGCCCGACAAGTCCGCGCCTGCGTGCTTAGGCGCCGCCGAGCCGAGCAACACCTGACGGGCGAGCCGCGCCCTGCCGGACCCCGTCGGCCCAACGAGGACGAGCGGGTAGCCGGGCTGCTGCGCCATCGCGACCATGGTGTCGATGAGGGCCTCACGACCGACCATCGGCGGCGTCCCGCTGGTGTCGAGCACGATGGGGACGCCGGCCTGACTGAGCCGCTCCGCGACCTCCCGCACGGTGCCCGGACGCGCCCCCGGCTCGACCGCCAACATGTCGTCGACGACCGCGCCGAGCGCGCGAGGCACCTCGGCGACCCGGGCCCGAACGGGCACGTACGCGCGCCGCCCGGAGCGACCCGGGTTGAGGTCCGCGGGGACGCCGGACAGCACCTCGTAGAGCACCGCGCCGAGCCCATACACGTCCGACGCGACCGTTGCAGCGAGCCCGTTGACCACCTCGGGCGCCGCGTAACCGAAGGTTCCCCCTGCCTCCCCGGGGCCAGCGTCTACGGGACGCGCCGACCCGAGATCGAGCAGGACCGACCCGCCGTCGGTCGCGACGGTGTTGGCGGGCTTCAGATCGAGGTGGAGCAGCCCGCGCCGATGCAGGTAGTCGACCGCGCGCATGATGCCGCCGAACGCCGCTACCCGCGCGTCGATCGGCAGGCGCGACGCCGCGCGGACCAGCGGCTCCCCGTCGACCCACCCGGTCGCGAAGCCGGTGACGCGCGCGCCCTCAGGCCCCGAGACCTCGGTGAACCGGTCGACGAGGTGGACGAGCTCGGGGTGACCCAGCCCGACGAGCAGGTCGGCCTCGTCGCGGAGCGCCGACGCCGCCTCCGACCCCACCTCGGCGTACTTCAGCACCGAGACCGAGCCAGTGAGCTGGTCCGCGCAGCGAACGACGACGCGCCCTGGACCGGAGGCAGCCTCCGCCAGACGCTGATAACGACCCCAGTTGGCCCACATCAACGCAACACTACCACACCAACCCGCTAAAGCGACCGGAGAACGCACAACGCTCGCGGCGAACCCGCACCCTTCGCCCGCCGCGCGCTCGTGTCCCAGGTCTGGCCCATTTCGGCTTATCGGGGCTCGCCTCGGTGCGCCGACGCACCATGGCGGGAAGGTGTGCGGCGGCGCAACAACAGAGCGCAACCGCCTAACGTAGTCAAGTCAGATTGAACCGTCACTTACGCACGATGACATCGCGGCACATAGCTTGAATGGAGGGGCGGCGGAGGTTCCCAATGATGCTCGCCGTGTTCGCCAGCGCCGCCCTCGCCGCCACCCTCACCGTCGGTCCCAACGGGGACTACGCCACCATCCAAGGCGCTGTCGACAACGCAGCGAGCGGCGACGTCATCCAGGTCGCGGCGGGCACCTACGTCGAGCAGGTGACGGTGGACCGTGCGGACCTGGCCGCGCTGACGATTCGGGGGCCCTCCACGCAGCGGCCCGAGATCGTAGGGCCGAACGGCAAGGTCGTCACGCTCATCGCCCGCGACGTGCACCTGACGCTCGAGAACGTGCGCGTGACCGCGTCGGCGTCGGCCCCCACTGCCCAACGCGCCATACGTCTGCGCACGCTCGACGACGACAACGCGGACGTGACGGTGCTGACGGTGTCCAACGTGCTGTTGACCGGGCCCACCACGAGCGGGACGCTGGCCGTCAGCTGCGCGCCCGAGGACGCCGACGACACCGTCATCGTCGAGGGGAGCGGCTTGTCGTTCAATGGCTGGAACCTGCTCGGCGAGGCCACGTGTGTCGGGTACACGCAGGGCTGGGACATCGACGACTAGCAGCCCGTTGCGCATAGGGCGAGGGCGAGGGCCAAGGCCCGGTACACGCCGCGGGCTCGATTGCGGCAGATGCGTGAGCGACCCGTTGGTGGCTCGGCGCCG
>CAIUDO010000837.1 GCA_903897935.1 uncultured Pseudomonadota bacterium | reverse complement strand
TACGGCGCGCTGACCGTCGATCACGCGTGGTGGACCGATCCCACCACGCGCTTCTCGGTGTGGGGGCGTGTCGAAGTGCTGCCTGATCCGCTGCTGATGCCCATCTTCATCGGGATCGAGCTGCTGGCGAGCCCGCACCGCGGCCTCTCGGACCTGCCTCCTGCCTACGAGGTCTTCCGGACCGCGCGGGGTGCCCCATGAGCGAGCCCACCACCACCCATCGCCGCCTCGAGGCGTGGCTCGACCCGTTGACCGTGCGCACCCGGCAGCCCGAGATCGCCTGGCTCGCCGCGGTGCACGGCATGGACGGCCCGCCCGAGGTCGCCGCCGCGGCCCTCGTCGGGGCGATCGAGCGCTCGGTCGCCGAGCGGTCCGTCATCCGAAAGCGCAGCGACGGCCTGCGCAGCGCAGCCGCCCAGCTCGACGGCGCGCCGCTGCAAGGCCTGCTGCGCCGTCACATCGAGCAGACGGTCACCGACGGGTGGGAGCGGTGGCGCGACCTGCGCGCGCTCGACCGCTGGCTCGACCTCGACGCGTTGCTCGAGCGCGAAGCCGAGCGCAGCGACGCGATCGGCGCCCGCCTCGAGGTCGCGCTCAAGCTGGTGCTCGGCGTCATCGACGACACCGGGGGCGCCATCGGGCCCTCCGACCCCGCGACGCCGCCGATCTCCCCCGAGATCCGCGCCGTGCGCCGCGCGGCCGGAGTTGTGACGCCCGCGCCGGTGAGCCGGGTGGGCGCGCCGCCCCGCACCGCCGCGCACCTGCTGACCGAGTCTGGCCTGCAGCCCGTGCTCATCGACCGGGTGCTCCACGAGGAGCGCGCCGCGACGCGGCGGGTCGCCGTCCGCGTGCTCGCGCTCACGACCGCGGCGGCGCTGCAGACCCCAGACGGCGGCAACATCGTCGAAGCCGAGGCGCTGCGGGTGCTGCGCGCGCTGCTCGCCGATGATGAGGCAGATCCTTGGCTTCGCCGGCCTGCCGTGCTCGCCGCGCGCGGCCTCCAGGGCTCGGTCGCCCGCCGGTGGTTGTCGCACCTGACCTCGTTGGAGCAGGGCCGCGAGCCGTTCCTGGTGCGCGCGGCCGCGATGGAGGTCGCGCTCGACCGCCCCGAGCGGTGGGCGAACGACATCGCGCGCGCCCGTATGGAGGACCCGTCCGAGCTCGTCCGCCAGACGATGGTGGTCGGCCTGGCCCGCCGGGTGTCGACCGGTGACGCCGGCGCGCGCTCGTTGTTGGCGCTGATGATGGCGTCCGACCCCGAGCCGCGGGTGCGCGCCCGCGCGGCCGACGCGCTCGGCGGCGCCGGCGACCTCGGCGTGGACCTGCTGGCGGGCTGCCTCGGGGACGAGCCGCTCGTCGCGGGGGCCGCGGTCGAGACGGCGATGGCGCTGGTCGACGCGGGGGTCGAGATCCCCGACGTGGTGGTGGAGGCGCTCGAGCGGGCCCGCCGGGGCAGCCCGGCGACGATCTCCCGCCGCGCCGCGCTGGTCTTGTTGTCGGTCCGGCTGCGCAACCGCCCCGAGTGGGCGCTCGCGCTCGACTTGCAGCGCATGGAGACGGGGCAGCGCCGGCTCGTCAAGCTGCCCGACGACGTCGACGCGCTCGCGTTGTCCGAGGCCCTCGTGCCCGCCGCCGCCACCGGCGACGGCTTCACGCTGGACCTCCAGCCCGATGGCTGGGTGTGGGTCACCCGCGGAGACGTGCTCCGCCCGGTGGTCTGGCGCGCCTTACACGAGCTGCGCAACCCGTCGCCGATCAAGCGGCAGGGCTTCGACCACACGCTCGGCAGGATCGACGTAGGCTCGGTGCGGGTGCCGCCCCGCGGCTTGTGCGAGGAGGCGCCGACCGGCGTGCCCGGCCAGCGCGTCCGCGCCGAGCAAGAAGACGGCTGGGCCCCCGAGCTTCCGCAGGTCGACGACTACCTGCACGCGACCTCGCGCGGCACGGTCACGATCGTCACCGCGGAGGGCGTGACCGTCGTCGAGGCGCCCGCGACGCGCCTCGAGCGGCTGCGCGCCCGCATGCGCGTCATCTGGCGGTACGCGCGCCTCGATCACCTGCGTCAGGTCGGCCTCTCCGCCGGGGGCGCCGCGCGCACGCGTCGCGCGTACGTGCGCGAGATGGACAGCCTCGGCTTCCGGACCGTGCACACCGGCGTCGGCCCGTGGCACGGCTGGTTCCGGGTGGTCATCGACCCGGTCTCGTACCTGCTCACCCTCGGCGCCAACGGGCTCGGCCACCTCGCGGTGTCGATGGCCGCGCTGACCGCGCTGTTGCTCGCCCAGCAGTCGCTCGCGCGCTCCCGCATCGAGCGCTATCGTCGCGCGATCCCGCTCGTGATCGGCGGGTGGGGTACCCGCGGAAAGTCCGGCACCGAGCGGCTTAAAGCGGGCATGTTCCACGGCCTTGGCATCCCGTACGTCGCGAAGACCACCGGCTGTGAGGCGATGGTCTTGTTGTCGCGGCCCGCCGGCCCCGCCGTCGAGGTGTTCTTGTTCCGGCCGTTCGACAAGGCCACGATCTGGGAACAAGCGTCGGTCATGCAGCTCGTGCCGGATCGCTCGGCGCGCCTGCTGTTGTGGGAGTGCATGGCGCTCCGCGAGTCGTACGTCGACATCCTGCAGCGCTGGTGGACCCGCGACGACCTGTCGACGATCACCAACACCTACCCCGACCACGAGGACATCCAGGGTCCGACCGGCATGGACGTCGCCGAGGTGATCGCCGGCTTCTCGCCGTGGGACGCCACCGTCTTCACGTCCGAGGAGAACATGCTGCCGGTCGTCGACCGGGTGGCGCGCAGCCACGGCTCGACGGTGCGCTCGGTGCGGAAGGCGGACCGCGACCTCGTCCCCGGCGACCTGATGTCGCGCATGCCGCACGCCGAGCACCGGTCCAACGTGGCGCTGGTCGCCGAGCTCGCCGCGCACTTCGGGGTCGACTCGGTCGACGCGATCGGCATGATGGCGGACAACGTCGTCCCGGACCTCGGCGCGCTCGCGGTCTTCCCGCGCGCCTCCCGCCTGGGGCGCGACGTCGAGTTCGTCAACGGCATGTCGGCCAACGACGAGCTGTCGTTCCGCCACAACTGGCGGTACACCGGCTTCGGCGACCACGACCACCTCGCCGACCCCGACGTCTGGCTGGTGACGGTCGTGAACAACCGCGCCGACCGCGTCCCCCGCTCGGTCGTCTTCGCGCGTATCTGCGCCGACGTCGCGGCCGCGCACCGGCACGTCGTGGTCGGCACCAACGTGCGCGGCTTCCACGGCTACTACATGGAGGCGGCGCGCGCGCGCATCAACGCGACCGACACGTCCGATCCCATCGCGCTGCAGGCGCTGCTCAACCACTTCCGGATCGTTGATCCGGTGTCGCTGGCCGACGTGTGCGGCGGGCGCCTCGACGCGAACGCCGAGGTTCGCCGGGGCTTCCACGACGCGGTCGGCGAGCTCGGCGACGTCGTCGTCACCCGACTGGCCGACGCGCGCGCGCAGGCCGAGCGGGTCCGGGCGGTCGCGGCGGCGGTGCAGGCGGCGTGCAGCCGCCCCGCAGACGGCCTCGCCGACGCGCTGATCGACGCGCTCGCCCGCTTCTTGCTCGCGCGCGGCCTGCTCGGGTCTCGCCCCGATCAGGTGGTGCCGGGCCTGCTCGACCTGTTCGAGGCCAACCTGGTCGTCGTGGACGACGCCGGGATCGCCGGGGCCGACCTCATCGATCTCGTGCTCCAGCAGTGCCCGCCGGGCGCGCTCGTCCGCATGATGGGCATCCAGAACATCAAGGGGACCGGCCTCGACTTCGTGTACAACTGGGTCGAGTGGCGCGACCTCACGCGCGCGATCCGCGGGTTGTCCGCTCGTGATCCGGTGCGTCGGCGGGCGTCGTTGGAAGAGATCGCGGCGCAGCCGCTGCGCTCGGCGATGGCGTGCGACGCCGCCGCCGACGCCGTCACCCCGGTGCTCGACGATCCGTCGCTGCGCGGCCTCGCGACCGCGGTGGCGCGCACCATCGAGCTCAAGCGCGCCTCCTTGGCGGCCGGTCCGCAGCGGTCCGCGCTCCGCGACGCCCTCCGCCCGTTCTTGTCGATCATCGAGCGCTTGCTCGACCCGATCGACGCCGTGCTGCGGCGCTGGAAGGCGGATCGGGTGATGGCGGATCTGCGGAGCCGCCGCGTCTCGTTGCCCCGCGCCCAGCAGCTGCTGCAAGCGCTCACGAAACGTCAGAAGGGAGGCTGGCTGTCCGGATGACCACGCCCGCACCACATCGCTCCCTCGTCCTCGTGCTCGCGGCGCTCGTCGCCGGCTGCGGCCCGACCTTCTCAGCGGACGTGTGCGTCGTCGACGAAGCGGGGGCGCCCGTCGTCGGCGCGTCCGTGGTGGTCGACGGCCGCGCGCGCACCACCAACCAAGACGGGCGGGTCACCGTGCCCCGGCTCGACCACCCGTCCGTCGCCGTGGTCGACGCCACCGGCATGATCGAGGTCCCGATCGTGCTCGGGCCGGATCCCGGCTGCGTCGCGGTGCGCATGCTGTCCGACGGCGGCGGCACGCGGCGCGTGCTGCACTTCGGCGGCGACGTGATGATGGGCCGTCGGTACCAGAACCCGGAAGAAGGCGAGCCGCTGATGGTGGTCGGCGACGGCGGCGCGTCCGCGCGCGCGGTCGTGTCCGACCTCGCCAAGACGTTCGCCCTCGCCGACGCCGCGATGGTCAACCTGGAGACGGTCGTCGGCGATCTTCCGGAAGACGAGGCGTACCCGGCGAAGCGGTGGTTGCTCCAGACCCCGCCCGACGCGTTGGCGGCGCTCGACGCGCTGGGCGTCGACGTGGCCGTGCTCGGCAACAACCACCAGCGCGACTGGCTCGAGCCCGGCGTCGCGTCCACGATGTCGTACGTCCCGACGGACCAGCGCGTTTCGGTCGGCGGGGGCCTCACCGAGGCCGAAGCCGGCGAGCCGCGCCTGCTCGACGTCGGCGGGCTCGTCGTCGGTGTGTTGTCGTGGACCAGCGTCGACGGGTCGTACGTCAACGACCACTACCCGACCTCCGAGGACGTCCCCCCCGACGACCTCGACACCGCCGAGGCCTGGGCGTGGGAGTCCCGCGTGTGGGGCCTCGAAGCGTACGGGATCGAGGTCACGTCGCGCCGGCTCGGCGACGTCTGGGAGCTGCTCGACGGTTTGCTCGAAGACGAGGACCCCGAGGTCGCGGCCGAGATCTGGGAGAGCGCGTGGGCGGTCTACCCCGAGCTGCAGGACTGGGTCGCCCGCTACGGGCACGGCGGCGCCGCGTTCTGGGACGACGTCGCGTCGCCGGCCGCGGTCGCCGAGCTTGACCTGCTCACCGACGTCACCGTGGTGCAGCTGCACATGGGCATGCAGTTCGCGACGGCCCCGTCCGGCAACGCGCGCGACGCGGCGTACGCGGCGATCGACGCCGGCGCCGACATCGTCATCGGGCACCACCCGCACGTCATCCAGGGCGTCGAGTGGTACAAGGGCAAGCTCATCGCGTGGAGCCTGGGGAACCTGGTGTTCGACCAGGACTTCCACTCGACGTTCCCCACCGGCTACCTGCGCACCGTGTGGGATGACGACGGGTCGTTGGTGCAAGCGAGCCTCGCGCCGATCTGGCTCGACGCGTACCGCCCGGTGCCGCTCGCCGACGACGCCGCGCGCGCCGTGCTGCGGACGGCGTGGGAGCGCTCGGTGGCCATCGCGACGGCCGAGCGTGGCTCCGACGACATCCCGCGGGCGGTCGGCCACGAGCCGATCGAAGGCGCCCAGGGGACCGGCATGCTCTGGCAGGGCGGGTCGGCCATCCTCACCGAAGGCCCCGGGGTGCCGGAGTCCGCGCTGCTGGTGCCGATCGCGGACGGCCTCGGCCGGGTGCCCCCGGTCGGCCTCGTCCGGCGCCGGCTCGCCGATGTCGCGCCGGCCGGCGTGTGGGTCGGCTGGGAGGCCCTCGGCACCGGCACCTTCGAGGACCTCGACGCCGACGAAGACGCCGGTGACGTGCGGGCGTGGACCTGGTCGTCCGGCGACGTGCGGCTGCAGGATCTCGAGCCGTACGGCGGCTTTCAGGCGATCGAGCTCGTTCGTGGCCCCGACAATGAAGAGGTCGTGCAGGCGCGAACGACGGCGCGCATCAACCTCAACCCGCACCGCCTGTACGCCGACGCCGACGGCGCCGTCGCGCTCGACGGCGAGGCCACGTTCTCGGTGGTCCTGTCGGCGTGGGCGTCCGGAGAGCTCGACCGCGGCAGCGTGCGCCTGACGATGTACCACTTCGACGACACCGACCCGACCGCGGAGCCCGAGAGCGTCTACCTCCGCGACGTCGATCTGCCGTTCGTGCTCGACAAGCCGCGCGCGTGGTCGCGGGTCGAGCTGGAGCTGCCGCCGGGCGCGCTCGACCCGGTCGACGGCTTGTCGGCCAACGCGGCGCTCGTCTACGTGCGGGTTTCGCCGCCGGAGGCCACCACCACCGCGGTTCGGTTCGACGACGTGTCGGTGGTGGAGTGGCGCCCAGCGGACGAAGAGCCCGAGGGCTACGCCGCCATCGACTGGATCCGCGCCCCCGGGGTCTCGGGGATGCTGACGGTGTCGTACCTGCCGTGGTAGCGGACGGCGGGGGGCGGATGCGTCGCGCCGTCGTCGTCGCCATCGTGGTGGCTGGGTGTAAGGGGCCGCTCCCGAGCGGGTCGGTCACCGAGGGCGAGTGGCTGCTGCCCGCGAGCGAGGTGGCGCCGGAGCTGTCGGTGCCCTGCGCGGGCGCGACCGGCGGAGATGGGCCGTGGACCGTCATCGTAGACGACGCGAGCGGCTTCACCGCGCTGTGGGAGCCGGCGGCGGAGCGGATCTGGCTGCGTGATCCGTTCGGGGTCGTCGCCCGCGGCTGCTTCTGGGAGCAGGTGCCGAACCGGGCGCCCGAGCCGCTGCCCGCCGACCTCCCGTGCGCGGCCGGTCCGTTTCAGATCGGCGACTGTGACGGCAGCGAAGACGTGTCGGACGCGTTCCGGTTCTTCGTCCCTGGGGTGCGCCCCGCCGTCGGGGCGCGCGCGGTGGTCGCCGCGGACGGCGTGCTGTTGGTGCCGGGCGCGTCGGCCGTCGACCGCCTCGACCTCACGCCGAGCGGGTTCCGCTTGCCCGGCGAAGACGAGCGCTCGATGCGGTGGTCGATCGGGACGATCCCCACGCCGGACGGGTTCACCACGAGCGCGGCCGCGACCGGGGGCGGCGTCGTCTTGTGGGACAGCGACGCCGGCCGGCTGCACGTCGCGCCCCGGGCAGACGCCGGACGCTCGCTCGACGGCGTCACCCGGGGCGCGCCGAGGGGCCCGGGCGTGTTGGCGGCGGCGGGCGACTTCGCCGCGATCGCCGTGGATGGCGCGGTTCACGTCTACGAGGGGCTGTCGGGCGAGAAGCGGCCGTCCCACGACAAGCGCAGCCATCCGGACCTCGGCGCGGCGCGCTCGGTCGCGGTGCACCCGGGCACCGGGTACGCGTGGACCCTCGTCGACGGCGGGGTGATCGGGTTGCCGCGCAGCGGGCCCGCCGAGTTTTGGCCGGCCGAAGGTGGGGAAGGGCTGCTGTTGGCGCGGCCGGGCGGCGTCCCGACGGCGTACGTGTGGGGCAACGACGGCGACGGGGGCGTCGTGT
>CAIUDO010000836.1 GCA_903897935.1 uncultured Pseudomonadota bacterium | reverse complement strand
GTACCGGCTGGAGGAGCCCCCGTCGCCGGACGTCGTCGACGCCGAGTCGTTGCCGGAGCGCTGGGGCCCCAGCGACGTACGTGAGGCGTTGAACGCCGATGTTTGGCACGACCGTGGCGTGACCGGGCAGGGCGTCAAGGTGGCGGTGTTCGACCTCCAGTGGTTCGGCGGCGGCGCTGACTCCATCGAGGTCGGGCAGGTCGGCACCCACGACTGCTGGACGCACCCCGCGTGCGAGGCGCCGCTCGAGCCGTGGCGGCCGCGCTTCTCGTACGAGGAGGGCGTGCACGGCGTGGCGTGCGCGGAGGCGGTGCACGACGTCGCGCCGGACGCCGAGCTGCACCTCGTCCGGGTGAACGGCGCGACCACCTTCGAGAACGCCGCGGACTGGGCGATCCGGGAGGGCGTCGACGTCGTGACGATGTCGTTGTCGTTCTTCAACAACTCGTTCTACGACGGGACCGGGCCGATCAGCGCGACGGCGGAGCGGATGGTCGCCGGCGGGGTGACGTTGTTGACGTCGGCGGGCAACTACGCCGAGAGCCACTGGCGCGGGCGGGTGCTCGACGGCGACCTCGACGGGCGCGTCGACATGGACGGCGCGAACGGGCTTTGGATCTACCTCGGGGCCGGCACCCACACGGTCTACGTGAGCTGGAGCGAGTTCGGGTCGTGCGGCACGAGCGACCTCGACGCGGTCCTGCGTAACGAAGACGGCGACCTGCTCGGGCGCACCGACGACGTCCAGCTCCCGTCGGAGGACGACTGTCTGCCGGTCGAGCGGGTGTCGGGCACGGTCAAGGAGGCGCAGTGGGTGCGCTTGGAGGTCGAGATCGTGCGCGGCCCGGCGGTCGCGACGGAGCTCGCCGTCTTGGCGACGACCGGCGAGGTCGACGGGTCGATGCCGATCGGGTCGATGGCGGATCCGGCGTCGAGCCCGTGGGTGGTCGGGGTCGGGGCGATCGAAGCGACGGGCTACGCGACGAACGACGTGGAGTACTTCTCGTCGCAGGGCTTCGACGGGAAGCCCGAGATCGGCGGGCCGGACGGGTTGTCGGTCACCGCGTACGGCCCGACCGGGTTCTACGGCACGAGCGCGGCGACCCCGGCGGTCGCGGGGGCGTTGGCGCTGGTGATGAGCGAAGAGCCGGGTCGTACCGCGCAAGAGGCGATGGCGCTGCTCAAGGCGTGGGCGCTCGACGGCGACGCCGCCACGTTCCAGTCCCCGGATCCGCGGTGGGGGGCGGGCAAGGCGCGCCTGCCGGTCGAGCCGCAGGACCTCGGGTGTGGGCGGCGGCCGATGATCCTGCCGGTGCTGTTCTTGCCGTTGTTGTGGGGACGTCGTCGCGGCCCAGGCGCTGGTCGTAGGCGGGGCTGAGCCGCCGGCGCCGAACGCCCGAGCATCGGTCGTTCAGGTCGATGAATCGCGCCTTCGAAGGGCATTGATGAAGGTCTCCTTGATGACGGGGACCGCGTTGGCGATCGTCCCTACCTCTGTCGCAACGCGCACCGCCTCCGCGACCTCACCGTTGTCGTGAAGTCCGTGGGCGAAGACGAGGAGGGTGTTCACGCGAGCGGCGAGGTCGACGAGGTCGGTCGCCTCGATGCCGAGCGCCTTGGGCCTGCGTCACGCGTCGTCGGGGAGGGCGGCGCGGGGCTGGCCGCCGGCGCGCATCACCAGCGCTTGCAGCACGTCGTACGGTTGCGCGCCTGAGACGCCGAACCTGCCCATCACGTACGTCGGGACGGCGGTGACGCCGCGCCCGCGCGCGTACGCCCAGTCGGCGTCGACGGCCGCGCGGTGGCTGCGGTCGCGCACCACCACGCGCGCCGCGTCGGGGTCGAGGCCCGCCTCCGCCGCGATCGCGACGAGCACGTCGGGGGCGCCGACGTTGCGGTGCTCAACGAACACCGCCCGGAACAACCGGTCGTGCAGGGGCACCCCGCGCTCGCCGGCCCACGTCGCCAGCTCTTGCGCGAGGCGGGTGTCCCAGGCGCGGTCCGGTGGGTCGTACTCCAGACCTTGCTCCTCCATCCGGGGCCGCATCGCGCGGTTCGCGGCGTCGACGTCGAAGCGGCCGCGGAACAGCTCACGCAGCGAGACGCCGGCCTCGCCGAGCCCGGGGTGGAGCGGGAAGTGTACGTATCGCGGCTCTAAATCGTAGCTCTGGACGAGGCGTTCGACACGGACCGTGCCGAGGTAACACCACGGTCAGATGTAGTCGGTGTAGATCTCGAACGTGCGCATCGGGGCTCCTGGGGTGGGTGAGGGGGTCATTCGAACGCGCCCGCGTCAGCGGTCGTAGCGCGCTCGGTCGCGGCGCGGTGGAGCGCGTACTGCAGCGTCACCGGGTGCGCCGCGGCCTCCGGGGCGAGCGGGACCGCGAGGCCCTCGGTCGGCGCGCCGGGCAGCGGACGCAGGTCGTGGCCGGCGGCGTCGGTGAACCCTGGGTCGGCGCCGAGCGCGTTGTCGCCGACGTCGTCGATCGTCCCGACGAACCCACCGTCGAACGAGTCCCGCCAACCCGCTTCGATCCAGTTGCCGGACAACCGCAGCGCGCCGTCGACCACCATCATCGCGAGCGGGCCGCTCGTCGTGATGATGTTGTTGCGGAAGTCCCCCGTCTCCCCTGGGTCGGACAGCCGCGCGAGCGTGGTGTTGGACGCGCGCTCGCTCACGACCGTGTTGTACGAGAAGTAGAGGGTGCCCTGCCGGTACCGCGAGACGTCGCCGTTGTCGCCGCCATAGTGCAGGATCTGGCTGTTGCCGTCGCCTTCGGGCTCGATGAGCACGTTCCCGTACACGAACGTCTCCCGGTACCTGGGATCGGAGCGGATGTCGGCGTAGTCGGACTCGACGAGGTCGAGCTGCCGGTTCCCACCTTCGATCCAGTTGTACCGGATGACGGTGCCCGCCGAGCGGTCCTTGAGGTTGTTGCCCGAGCAACCCGCACAGAGCGCGCCGAACTGGTTGTACTCGAACAGGATGCCGAGGGCCTCGGTGTAGACGTTGTGCTCGTACGCCGAGCCGACGTTGCCGTTGCCCCAGATGTGGTTCGCGGCGATCGTGAGCTCGCTCGTCGCGTGGGACGCGAGCAGGCCGTTGCCGGAGTCGGTGATGGTGCAGCCCCGGACCGTGACGTTCGCCCCTTCTTCGATGAACACCGACGCGGCGTTGTTGTCGTATGCGTCGGCGTCGCCCCGCTCGTCGACGAACACGTTGCCCGCGCGTCCGGAGCGGATCTCGAGGTCTTCCAGGTAGATCCAGGCGGGCGTGGCGGGCTCGGTCGACGTGCCCCCGATCTTGATCACGCCGCGGGTCTCGCTCCAGTAGTCCTGCTCCAACCTCGTGATCGCGTCGGAGCCGTCGATGACGGGCAGCGCGCCGGTCACCGGGTCGCACACGCCGATGACGACGATGGGCGCGTCTTCGGTGCCTACGGTGTCGATCGCCCACTTGTGATGCCACGTCCCGGCATGGATACGGACCAGGGTGGACGGCGTCAGCGCCTCCCACGGCACCCCCGACGGGTCGGCGGTGGGGAAGCCCTCCCCGACGTCGATCACCGTCGCGAAGTCCGCTTCGTCCCATCGATCGACGGCGCAACGGAAGTCGAGGCCCGTTGTGTTGGTGTCGGTGTCGGTGTCGGTGTCGGTGTCGGTGTCGGTGTCGGTGTCCGAGTCTGTATCGGCATCGGTGTCGGAATCTGTATCGGTGTCGGTGTCCGAGTCTGTATCGGCATCAGTGTCGGAATCTGTATCGGTGTCGGTGTCCGAGTCTGTATCGGTGTCGGTGTCCGTATCCGCGGAGCCGACCGGCGCCGTCTCGTTCGTGTCGGCCGGCTTCGGCGCACAACCGAACCCCAGGAGCAGCAGCCACATCGTCGCCTCGTCGCTGCCGCCCTCTACCCGGTCCGACTAGCCCTTGAACAAGCGGTCAGCAGTCAGCGGTCAGCGGTCAGCGGTCAGCCCGGTCAAAGCCATGCATCGCTCAGCGGCAGTCGACCGGGTTGTTCGCGTTCAGGTGAAGGTCGGTTGAGTCACCATCGCGCCATTGTGAAGCTGAAACCTGATGGCTGATGGCTGACGGCTCGGCCCTGCGCTTGTTTTGGGCCTGGCTGCGCCGGGCGGGTCAGGGCTGGGCGGCGTCCCACCGGGGCCGGTCGACCGAGGCCCGGAGCGCCGCTTCGTCCGCCTCGAACACCCGCTGCTCGCGCTCGCTCGCGTCCAGGAACAGCACGAACGTGAACGGCGCGTCCGGGCCGGCGGGCGCGCGCGTGTACACCTCGAGCAGGTCGTTCGCCGGCAACGTGGAGCGGCCAGCGAACCGCACCGTGTCGATGTCGAGCCCCTGCTTGCCCTCCGCCGGGCGGTACGCGCGCCAGACGAGCTCGCTGCACACCACGGTGGCGTCGGTCGCGAAGTCGAAGTCGAAGTCGTACGGGCGACCGTGGTAGCGGAACGAGGCGTCGATCGCCTGCGCCCGGGCGAGGCGATCGAGGTTCGGGCGCACCGCCGCGAAGTAGTCGCCGCCGACGTGGGCGAGGGTGTTGAACAACACGCCTTCGCTCACCGCCTCGATCACCCGCTTGGGGTCGGCGTCGCCGGTGGCCCAATCCCGCCACGCGCCCGGGTGCCGTGCGCGCAACATCTGCGACAACGGCACCTCGCGCCCCGTCTCGGCGAGGATCCACGCCGCGATCGCCGGATCACCGTCGGCCCACGCGTCGAGTTTGTCTGGGGTGCCGACGTACAACATCGCGTGCGGCCAGAACCCCGGCAGCCCGACGTTCGACAGGTACCAGTTCTTGCGGCTGAACAAGACGTCTCCCGGCTCCATCCGGGCGTCGAACGGCTCGATTACGTCGTGCTCGATGAGGTAACGACCCGGTCGGCGCACGCGCGTGTCGCCCATCGTCTCGGCGACGCCCTTCTGGACGGGGAACCACACCCGGTCGACCCCGACCCGCAGCACGCTGGTGTCGGCGGTCAAGGTGTCGGTCGCGCGGCCGATCACGCCAAAGCTACGGATCGCGGCGAGGTGCCCCTCGGCGGCCGACCACAACCAGTCCACCCCGAGCTCGCTCGCTTCGCGCCGGCCCTTCACGCCGACCGCGAGCACCTGCAGGTACCGCTCGCCCGCCATCACGCGAGCCTGGTCGCGGGTGCCCAGCAGCTCACGGCGGTAGTACTCCAACGTGCCGGCCGGGAGCCCGTGCTCGGGGTGCGCGGCGTCGAGGAACTTCGTGACGTTCGGGTGGCCGTCGACCAGCGCCGTGAAGCGCGCGCCGGTCTCGACCAGGCAGACCTCGGCCGCCAGCGTCAGCAAGAAGCTGCGGAGGTGGTAGCTGCGCTCCAATCGTGACGGATCCCACCGGTACCAGTCCTCCCAGAACCGCCGGATCTGGTCGAGCGCGACGGTGTGGTTGAGCAGCGCGCTCCAGGTGTCCGCCAGCAGCGCCTCTTCTTCGGCGGTGAGCACGTGGTGGGCGTCGTAGGCGCCGACGCCGGCCGCTTCGAGCTGATCGACGAGCAGCTCCATCTCGCGGGCGTGGTCGACGTACAGCGCGGCGTCGAGCGCGAAGCCAGCTTCGAACTCGGCGGGCGTGAGTCGGGTGAGGTCGCTGTCTCGGTCGGACCACCACACCCCGAGGCGCAGCGCGACCGCGGTGAGGCCGAGCGCCCAGATCGCGACGACGCGCCGCCGAACGCGCTGCTCGGGGCCGGTGCGCACGGTGCCGGCCAGGAATCGACCGACCAGCATCAACGAGATGGCGACGATGCCCCACCCGAGCGCGAAGGCGAGCACGTCGGGCAGGAGCGGCACGCCGCTGTCGGACGCGTAGTAGCCGAACACGGCGCCGATCGCGATCGGCAGCATCAACCGACCGACCGTGTCGACGTAGTGGCCCGCCAGTTGGCGTGTCATGAGGGCTCCATGGGGGCAGGCTCGCCGCGGGACTCCGGCACCCCCAGCGCGCGGAGGACCGAGCGCGCCGCGTGGTACCCCCCCATACCATGCACACCGCCTCCGGGCGGCGTGCCCGACGATCCGATGAAGATGCGGGGGTTGGGCGTGCGGTAGGGGTCCAGGCGCGCGACCGGGCGGGTGAACATCTGTGTCAGGTCGGCGGTGCCGCCAGTGACGGCCCCTCCGACGAAGCTAAGGTTGTACGAGGCGAAGTCGGACGGCCGCGTGACGTGGCGCGCCAGCACGCGGTCCCGGAAGCCCGGCGCGAACCGCTCGACCTGGGCCTCGATCCGCGCGGTGCAGTCGACCTCGCAGCCCGGGGGCACGTGCATGTAGGCGTACCCGGTGTGCTGCCCGGCGGGCGCTCGCGACGGGTCGAGCGCGCTCTGCTGCACGAGCAAGACGTACGGGCGGTCGGGCACCTCGCCGCGGTACGCCGCCGCTTCGCTGGCCGCGATCTCCGCCATCGTGCCGCCGAGGTGGACCGTCGCCGCCTGGCCGACGCGGGGGTCTGCCCACGGGATCGGGCCGTCCAACGCCCAGTCGAGCTTGTACGAGGCCGGGCCGAACCGGAAGCGGCCGAGGCGCCGACGATACCCCGCCGGGAGCGCGTCCCCTGAGATCGTGGCGACCTGGTGCGGGTCGGTCGCGAACAGGATCGCCCGCGCCCCCGCGAAGTCCGCCAGGTCGCGCGCCGGCCGCGAGGTGACGATCGTGCCGCCGAGCGCGCGAAACAAGCCGACCATCGCGTCGATCAGCCGCTCGGTGCCACCAACGACGACCGGCCACGCCGCGACGTGCCCGACGAGGGCGAACACCAGCGCGACGGCCCCGGTGAGCAGGTTCGACAGCGGCTGGGTGGCGTGGCCGGCGCAGCCGGCGAGCAACGCTCGGGCGCGCTCGTCCGAGAAGCAGGCGCCGAGCCAGGTCGCGGGCAGGGCCCCCATCAACCCGAACCGCGCCATCGCGAGCGGGGCGCGCGGAACGCCGAGCGGAGCGAGCAGATCGGCGAGCAGGGCGTGCGGGTCGGCGAGCAACGGCTCGAGCATCCGCCGGTACCGCGGCCCGTCGCGCCCGAGGCCCTCCGCGGTCGCGGCGATCGACGGGTGGTGCAGCACGGCGGGCTGGTCGTCGAGCGGGTGGGCGAACGACACGTCGGACGACGCCCACCCGAGCCCGTGCGCCGCGAGCGGCAGCCGGCGCAGGTACGGGGAGACGATCGCTATCGGCAAGCACGCGGCGCAGCGATCGTGCGCGAACCCCGGCAGGGTGAGGGGCTCCGTGCGCGCGCCGCCGCCGGGCCGATCCGCGGCTTCGACGACCGTTACCGACAGGCCCGCGGCGGCGAGCCGGATGGCTGCCGCCAGGCCGTTGGGGCCTGACCCGATGACGATGACCTCTGCGTCGCTCACCACCCGCCGGTAACACCAAGCGCGGTCAGCGCGGGTCGGACAACGCCTCTTGGGCGTCGCGCAGGCGCTGCTGGATGCGCGGGCCGAGGTCCTCGCCGTCCGGGTTCGTGGCGTCGAGCAGGGCCACCCCGAGCGTGAGCGTGGCCTCGGCGGCAGGATCGTCGTCGTCTTTGCTCATGTCCGCCGAGATCATGGTGTTGAGGTCCTGCTCGGCCTCCGGGGCCGCCTTCATCGCGGCGGAGACCCCCTGCATCATCGCGCGCAGATCGTCTTCGGTGCCGGT
>CAIUDO010000835.1 GCA_903897935.1 uncultured Pseudomonadota bacterium | reverse complement strand
TCGCTTATGGCGGCGCCGGAGGCCGATCTCAAAAGTGATCGACCTGACCCCTTTTCGGGGGGCAGGCGATGACCAGCCAGGGACGCCTGGTCTCGGCGTGCCGTCTCGGGGCGGACGTGATCGACCTGGCACCGGACCCGATCCCGGGTCGCCCCGACCCCAAATTGTGACCGACCCGATCGCGCGATCGGCCTGCAGCGCGTGTTATCGTGCACGCCCGGCCAGGCGGCACGGTCCGGGTGAGGGTTTCGTTTCCAGGAACGCACATCGTTCGCCCGTTTTCGGCGCCGTGGCCCTCCTGATGGCCGCGCTCGCGCAGGGCTGCATCGTGCGCGTCTACCAGCCCCTGTCCGGCCTGCACGATCCGCGCGTCGTCGACCCCACGCTGCCGAACCTGGCCGACACCGAAATCAACCTCGTGTGTCCCGCCGGTGGCGGCCTGACCGACGCCGAAGCGAGCTCGTTGTGCGACAACGTGCGCGCGCTGTTCGAGAACCAAGGCGCCATCGTGCGCACCCGCGACAGTGACGCGCCCGAGGCGCCCACCCCGCCGCGCACCCAGCTCAGCGTCGTCCTGCGCAGCCGGACCACCAACAACACCAAGCACCCGCTCTCGTGGGCGCTCTGCGTCGCGTCGTTCGGCGTGCTGCCCGCAGTCGTCGAAGAGAGCTTCGCCCAAGACGTGTCGATCCGCGACGCCCGCGGCTCGTTGTTGCTCACCGATGTGCTCGAGGGCCGCGTCGTCGAGCGCTACGGGTTCGGGCCCTGGTTCGGCAACGTCCTGCTCAACCTGACCCGCACCAAGGACGATCGCCTCGATCAAGACGTCGCGAGCCGCGACCTCTCGACCGACCTGTACGGCCGCCTGAGTCAGCTCGTCTTCAACGCCCGCGTGCGCGCGCAGATGCACGACAGCGCGCTCGCCCAGACCGAATAAGGGGGGAATGCTTGTCTTTCGACGCCAATCCCCCTGCCGTTCACGCCCCCGCCAGCGAGGCCCCCGCCGCGTTCTTGGGCATCGGCGGGATCAACCCCGCCCCCGGCCCGAACCGCACCCGCACCTGGAGCCGGAACCTCGAGTGCGCGTGGCTCGCCGGTCAGGCGGGCCCGCGCGCGTACCCCGGCGTCATCGAGCCCCCGCGCCCGCGCGGCGACTACATCGAGCAGTACACGATGGTCTGCCGCGAGCGCGCGCTGCGCCTCGGCCTGCGCGACCCGATCGACGAAGCCATATTGTCTACCATGCAGGGGACCACGGTCGATCTCGTCGAGCGCGCGGCGAACGTCGATCCGGCGCTCGCGGCGCGCACCTGGCTCGTCGAGGTGTTCGTGCCGAGCGCCGCCGTCGCCTACAAGGTGTCGTTCGCGGCCAAGAACGCGCTCGTCGGCCGCGGCCTGTCGGTGTCCGACCGCGCCCCGACGCTCAGCGCCACCGACGTCGACGTGCTGGTCGGGCTGCCCGCCACCGAGGCGTACCCGTCGGCGTGCGCCCGTTACGCGCTCGATGACGGCGACGTGCTGCTCGCGATGATGCTGCTCGATCCCCGCGAGACGTCGCTGCACGCCGGGCTGTGCGTCGACGGTGGCTGGATGTGGCTGCCATGACCCTCCTGCTCGCCGCGTTGTGGCTCGGCCCCGCCGCGCGCGCCGCCGACGTCGAGGAGGCGCAGCGGGTGCAGCTCGAGAAGGCGCGCGCCGAGGTCGCCGACCAGGTGCACCTCGCCGCGTTCGATCTCGTCGACGAGCTCGTCTACGGGTGGACGCTCGATCCGGTGTTCGAGGCGCCGACGGCGGTGGTGCTCGCCGAGGTCACCGTCCCGGTCGGCCTCGGCACCGCGCTGCGCGCCCAGCTCGAGAACCACCTCGGGGCCGTGCTGCTCGCGAACCCGTCGACGAACGTGCAGCTCGTTCATTGCCCACAGTGCACCGCGGTCGTCGTGCACTCCGGCCCCGAGGCGACCGTCATCTCGCGCGGGTTCGACAACCCGTCCGTGCTGGCCGACCTCGGCGCGGACACCGGCAAGCACGCGCTGTTCGTCGACGTCGAGGCCGAGGGGTCGTTCCTGGTGCTGCGCGCGCGCCTGACCCGCCTCACGCCGGACTTGCCGATCGTGTGGAGTCACACCATCGCGTCCGCGGCGGGCGCCGCGCCGCTGCTGCGGGAGCCCGACCGCCTGATGTCGGCGTCGGAGGCGCGCGACGTCTACCTCGACGCGCTGCACGACCGCGGGCTCATCTTCGTGCCGGTGCGCCTCGCGATCCGCACCTACGCCGCCCCGGGGGACGGGGGGGTGCCCCCGCCGCCGTTCTTGTGGCTGCAGACCGGCGTGGAGCTGTCCCCGACCGACGCCCGCGCGTGGACGTCCAGCCTCATCGTCGGGTACAGCTTCATCCCGCAGGCGTACCAAGGCATCATGGCACAAGCCCGGGTGAACCGCCTGATCACCGGGCGCAGCCGCGCCCTGACCCGTCCTGACCTGTACCTGTTCGCCGGCGCGGCGGCGATGTCGGTGTGGGGCGCCGCCACCGCCTCGTTCATCGGCGACGAGCCCGATGCCGACGACATCATCACCGCGATCACCGGTGAGGGCCCGCGCACGTCGTTCGGCGCGATCCAGGTCGGCCTCGACCTGCGGGTCGGCCAGCGCATCGGCGCGTCGGTGTTCTTGGAGACCCTGCCCGACCTCGCCCGGAACATCAACTTCGGCACCTACGTCCGCCCGTTCGGCGTCGGGTTCCAGAGCTTCGGCACCGAGGTGACGTTTTGGCTCTGACCCTGCCCGTCGTCGCGATCGCGTGGCAGACCGCCGCGGCCGGGCCGGAGACCACCCGGATGGCGATGGACCGGCTCGGCGAGGTGCTCACGCTGCGCGTCGAAGACGGCCTGATCGACCCGAACGACGTCATGCCGGCGGTGATCGTCGCCGCTACCCCCCGCTACGAAGAGAGCCAGGGCTGGTTCGCCACCGAGGCGCTCACCCTGATCGAGCGCGCGTTCGGGGCGGGCGGGCTGCGGGTGTGTGAGGCGTGTCAGGCCCCGCGCGTCGTCGTCGAAGACGGGTCGCTCGCCTACCAGACCGGCCCCATCGGCCTCGACGAGGTGCGCCGCCTCGACGATCAGGTCCGCGGCGACGCCCCGGCGTCCCGGTCCGCGATCTGGATCGAAGAGACGCCGGTGGGCGTCAGCGTGCGGATCGTCGCGCTCGACACCGGGCGCGTCGTGTTCGCGCAGAACGTCGACCCGTACCTGGTCGAGAACCAGAACACCCAGCGGATGTACACCTTGAGCGAGGAGCTCGAGCGGCGCGCGCGCGGAGACGGCCTCACGCAGGCGTTCGTCGACTTCGTCGTCTACCCGGGCCAGCACATCTCGCTCGACTGGACCGACCAATGGGGCCCGACGAACGCCAACCTCACCGGCATCACGCTGTCGTTGTTCGACCCGGTCATCGGCATCGGCATCGCCCACCACCGGCGGATCGAGCCGCTCAACGCGCTGCTGGGGTTGCAGGGCATCGTCAGCTTGCCGACCGCCATCGCGCGCGGCGCCGGCGCCACCGGCGGCTTGCTCGACCCGATGGTCACCGGCGTCGGCATGCTGCGGGTGCCGTTTGGCCGCTCGAACTACGGCGTCGCGTTCGCGGTGTCGACCAACGGCGAGATCGGCGCCGGACTGTCTTTGATGAACATCAGCCTGCTCCCGGTGATCCCATGAGAACCGCGCTCTTGGCCACGCTGCTCGCCTCCGGGTGCGCCGCGCGCAGCTACACGCACTACCTGCTCGAGCCGGCCCCCGCGACGCTTCCCGTGCTCGAAGAAGAAGCGGGCACCCAGCTCCGCCCGCTGGGGTTCGGGTCGACCACCGCCATGACCGTCCGGTGGAACGACGGCGACGTGCTCACCGAGGTGCAGATCCCGCTGCTGGCGAGCGGGCAGCGCATCGTCATCGAGCACACCCCGTCCGGGACGGGCGTGGAGACGATCCCGGCGACACGCCTCGTGCCGCCCCGCCCCACCACCGCCGACGCCACCCTCGACGCCGCGTACCGAGAGCGCGGGCTGCGGGTGAACCCCGACGCCGCCGAGGTGAGCATCTCGGGCGCCCGAACGCTCATGCAAGACGCGCTGCGGGCCGGCAACTACCAGCTCGCGCTCGAGTGGTGCGAGCTGGTGCTCGCCCGGTACCCGTCGCACCCCGAGACCCTGCGGGCGAAGGGCTCGATGCTGCTCATGCTGGGTGAGCGCGAGAAGGCGATCGAGGTCTACGAAGCGGCGGAAGAGATCGAGTCGGATCCCCTGGTGCGGCAGAAGCTCGACGAGCTGCTCCGCCAAGAATCTCGGTAGGAGCGGACGTGCAGATCCTCGGTCTCATCTTGCTGGCAGCGATCGTGTGGTTCGGGTTCGCCGAGCGCGCCGACACCACGATCTCCGCGTTCGACCTGCACGCGTTCGTGGTCGTGCTCGGGGGGTCGGGCGCCGCGATCTTGTTGTCGTCGTCGACGATGACGACGCTGCGCACCCTGCTGTTGCTGCGCGAGGGCATCCCGGGGGCGGGCTCGTTCCGGAAGTCGACGAACGCGCTGGAAGACGAGCGGGCGAAGCTGGTGTCGCTGTGGCTCGAGGGGCGGCGCGCGCAGGCCGTCGAGCTCGCCGAGCGCTCCTCGTTCCCTGCGATCTCCCGGATGATCCAGCTCGTGTTGCAGCGCGCCCCCGAGGAGGCCACCCGCGCGGCGTTCACCGAGCTGCGCCACGCGGAGATGTCGCGCTGGCAGCCCGCCGTCGCCAACTGGGAGCTGCTCGCCAAGCTCGCCCCGTCGTTCGGCATGGTCGGCACGATCACCGGCATGATCCAACTGTTCAAGGGCATGGGCTCGGACGACCTCGACATCGGCTCGGCGCTGTCGTTGGCCCTGCTCGCCACCTTGTACGGCGTCGCGTTCGGCGCCGGGGTCGCCGGGCCGTTCGGACACTACCTCCGCAACCTGCTCGACGAGCACCTCGCGGCGTTCGAGCGCTGCGAGCAGAGCGTCGCGGAGCTGGTGGCGCGGTCGGGTCGGGCGTCGTCGGGCGGTGGGGCCTAGCATGCAGCGACGCGTTCCCAACAACGAGGAGGGCTGGCTCCTCTCCTACGCCGACTTGATCACGAACCTCCTGATCTTCTTCGCGATGCTGCTCGCGGCGGCCCAGATCAGCCGCACCCGTATGCAACAGATCGCGCAGGAGATCTCGGGGGTGGAGCAGCCGGCGAGCTTGTCGTCGATCCAGCAGGAGATCGAGCGCAAGATCGCGGCCGAAGGCCTGCAGGACATGGTGCGCACCGACCTCACCGACGACGGCCTGAAGGTCTCGTTGGACTCAGGCATCGTGTTCGACTCCGGCAGCGCCGTCATCCGCCCCGAGCAGGTGGCCACTGTCGACAAGATGCTCGGCACCCTGACGCCGTACGCCACCCGCTACAATTTCGCGGTCGAAGGCCACACCGACAGCACGCCGATCGCGATCGGCGGCACCTACGCCTCGAACTGGGAGCTGTCGACCGACCGCGCGAACGCGATGCGCACGCGCCTCGAAGGTGTGGGGGTCGCGGAGCCCCGTATCCGCGTCGAAGGGTACGCCGACACCGTGCCGTTGCCCGAACCGGAGCTCGAGGGCCTGACGCCCGAGCAGCAACTCGCCCGCCATCGCCGCGTGATCGTGAGGATCTACTGATGCACCGCTGGATCACGATGGTCACCCTCTTGGCGCCGCTGCCTGCGTCGGCGCAAGACGCCGCCCCGCCCAAGCGCACCATCCCGCCGACGGTGCTCGTCGAGGTGGCCGACCTCGAGGGGCGGTTCGACCTCGCGCTCGCCGCCGACTGCGCCGCGGACGCGTGCTTCTCGAAGGGCTGCAGCTACGTCGCGCACACCATCGCCGACCGCCCGCCCGCCGCGTCGTTGCCCGGCCTCGAGAACGAGCCAGGGCCGAACCCGGCGGGGGCGCAGGCGTGGCTCACCCAGGCGCGGTGCGAGTTCGCGTACGAAGCATCGCTCGAACCTGGGTTCGCGCAGGCGCTGTCCCGTCGCCTGCAGACGAAGGTGTCGTCCGGGTACACCGTCGTCAGCGTCGGCGCGCAGGCGCTGCCCGACCTGCCCCTCCCGCCGGAGCCGATCGCCCCGCCCGAGCCTGCGGTGCTGGAGGAGGCCCTGCCCCCCCCCGAGCCCACGCTGTCGGACCGCCTGCTGGCGAGCGTCGAGTGGGTGTTGGCGTTGTTCCTGGGCACGCTGACGGTGATCACGCTGCTGTGGGCGTGGCGGCGCGTCGGCGTCGAGACGCTCGAGGAGCGGGCGATGCGCGTCGAGCTGGAGCGGGGGCCCCCCCCCGAGCCCGCGGCGCCCCCCGACGGGCCCGACCCCGCGGTGACGGCCGCCAAAGCAGCGTGGCGGCTTCGTTTAGAGGCAGGCGGCGCCGATCCGGGGCTCGCCGCCATGCTGCAGGACCTGCTGCGGGCCGGGGAGCTGCCCCTGCTCGCGAAGGCCGTGCTGACCTTCCCCGACCTGCTGCCCCGCGCGTTCCCGTCCGGGGG
>CAIUDO010000834.1 GCA_903897935.1 uncultured Pseudomonadota bacterium | reverse complement strand
GGTGTCGTTCGGCCTCGCCGGATCGCTCGCGATCTGACCGCGTGGCCGCCACCGTCGCGTTCCTCTGGCACCTGCATCAGCCCGACTACCGCGATCCGTGGTCGGGTCGTCCGCGTATGCCGTGGGTCCGCCTGCACGCGCTGCGTGGTTACCGCGATCTGTTGGTCGAGCTGCCCGAGAGCGGCGTCCCGCACACCATCAACCTCACGCCGTCGCTGCTCGATCAGCTCGAGGGCTACCGGCTCGGCGCGGTCGACGACCACCTCGAGCGCACCGTCCAGGCGCCCGACACCTTCTCCCCCGACGACCTCTCGGCGCTCGTCTCCACCGTCGTCGTCGGCCACCCGGCGATGCGGGAGCGCAGCCCGGCGTGGCGCGCGCTGGCGGCGCGCGCCGCGCACCTGCGGCCGAGCGAGGTCGCGGCGATCCGGGATCTCCAGGTGTGGGGCACGCTCGCGTGGTTCGGCTCGAGCGCGCTGCGCGACTACCCGGCGCTCCGCCAGCTCCGGGCGCGCGGGTCGGGGTTCGTCGACGACGACAAGGCGGCGGTGCTCGAGATCCAGCGGCAGGTCATCGCCGAGATCCCGGCGTTGTTGTTGGCGCTTCGTGGCTCGCAGACCCGGGCGTCCGCGTCGCCGTACCACCACCCGATCTTGCCGCTGCTCGTCGACAGCCGGCTCGCGTGGCGCAACCTGCCCACCCGCGACGACGCCGGCTTCCGGTACCCGGAGGACGCCCGCTGGCACCTGGAGGCGGGGCGCGCGCGCGTCGCCGACGCGGTCGGGGGCGCGCCGGCGGGCTGTTGGCCGAGCGAAGGCTCCGTGGCCCCGGAGGTCCTGCCGATGCTGCGGGCGGCCGGCTACCGGTGGTTCGCCACCGACGACGCCGTGCTGCGGCGCTCGCGGCACACGCCCGGAGACGGCGCCGGGCCCTGGGACGTGGGCGGTGGGCTGCGCGCGTTCTTCCGCGACCACGATCTGTCCGATCGTGTCGGCTTCTCCTATGCGTCACGCGCCCCCGGCGACGCCGCGGCCGACCTGCTCGGCGAGGTCGACCGCCGCGGCGGCACCCGCCTCATCGCGCTCGACGGCGAGAACCCGTGGGAGTCGTTCCCGGACGCGGGAGGCGCGTTCCGAGCTGCGCTCGCGGCGGGCTTACGCTCGGGGCCCGTCGTGCCGGTGTCGCTCGACGAGCTCGCCGAGCGCCCGCCGGTCGGCGTGGTGGAGGCGCTGCACACGGGGAGCTGGATCGGCGCCGACTTCCGCATCTGGTACGGCCACGAGGAGGACCGCGCCGCCTGGCGCGCGCTCGCCGAGGTGCGCGCGGCCATCGCGGCGGCGCCGAGCGAGCTCGCCGAGCGGGCGCTCGCGCACGCGCGGGTCGCGGAGGCGTCGGACTGGACCTGGTGGTACGGCGACGACTTCGACACCCCGTTCCGTGGGGCGTTCGACGCGTTGTTTCGTGATCGGGTGCGCGCCGCCTGGTTGGCGCTCGGCCTCGCGGCGCCCGCCGCGCTCGACGCGCCCCTGTCCGGGACCCGCGCCGCTGGCCGGGTGGCGCGCGCGCTCGTCGACCCGTCCCTCGACGAGCCCGAGCGCTGGTTCGACTGGGTCGGCGCCACCAAGGTGCGGTGGCCGCGGGG
>CAIUDO010000833.1 GCA_903897935.1 uncultured Pseudomonadota bacterium | reverse complement strand
CGGCGCGCTCGCGGGCGCGCTCGCGGGCGCGGTCACCTCGGACGACGGCGCGTCGTCTCCCGTGGCGCCCTCCTCGGAGGCGGCGCCGCCGCGCGGTGGGAACTCGAACCCGTGCTTACCCGTTGCTTTTCGGACGAGGGCGCCCCGAAACGGGCGGCCGCGCTTGCTCGTGAAGCCCTCGAGGATCGGGGTGCGGGCCTCGGGACCGAAGTAGCCCTCGGCCTCCTCGGCGCTCACCTCACGCTGGCACACCATGCGCGGCAGCAGCGGCCCGGCGCGCGTGAGCCCGTCGAGGATCTGCTTGCACACGTAGCGGTGCGTGGTCTCGACGATCTCGCAGCCTTCGTGCTCGGGGCACGCGAGCAGCGGGCCGATCACGACCTCGGGCGCGTCGTTCGCCGAGCCGCCGCCGAGCTCGAGCTGCACCTTCCAGCGGCCCGTCTCGGGGTCGAGCACCAACGAGGCCGACCCCGACAGCTCCCGGCCGGAGCGGTCGAGGAAGCCCGACACACCCGACACCTTGCCGCCGGCGATCAGCGCCTTGGCCAGCCGGTGGTCGACGTAGCGACCCATCCGGTCCTTCCAAAGCATGAAGTTGCACGGGGCGTCCTTCCCGGTGTTGCGGGAGCACGGGTAGCCCCACGCGCTCTCGAGCACCCTGCCCTCACCGCACGCCGGGCACGCCCCGAGGTCCCCACCCGACGCGTAGAGCGTGTCGTGCTCGAAGCCCTTCAGGTGGTCGACGATGTCGCGTGTGAACGCCGCGAGGCGCGTGAACATCTCCTCGCGCGACAGGTCGCCGCGCTGCACGCGGCCGAGCTGGTGCTCCCAGTCGCCGGTGAGCCGAGGGCTCGCGAGCGCGGGCACCTGGGCGCGCTCGAGCACCTCCAGCAGCCGCATCGCCTTCGACGCCGGCGCCAGCTTGCCCTGCACGCGCCGTGCGTAGCCCTTCGTGACGAGGCCCTCGATGATGTCGGCGCGGGTGGCCGGGGTGCCGAGGCCGCGCCCGGACATCGCCTCCGACAGGTCTTCGTCGTCCACGAACTGGCCGGCCGTCTCCATCATGCGCAACAACGCGGCTTCGGAGTAGCGCCCAGGCGGGCGGGTCGCCTTCTCTTCCTGGGTGACCCCGACCAACGACACCGAGACGCCGGACGCCTCGTCGCTGCCGGCGACCAACGGCGGCAACGACGGCTCCGCGGCTTCGCGGCCCAGCGCCTTGAGGAAGCCCGGCACCTCGAGGCCCCGGCTCGCGGTGCGGAACGGGACCGCCTCGCCGCCGATGTCGACCATGACGGTGCGCTCGACGTTCACCCACGTCGCCGGCCCCATCATCGCCGCGAGCGTCTGGCGCACGACGAGGTCCCAGACCTTCTGGTCGTCCGGCGACAAGCCCTCGGGGGTGGCAGCGCCGGTCGGCACGATCGCGAAGTGGTCGCTCACCTTGGTGCTGTCGAGCAGGACCTCGAGGTTCTGCGGACCCGCGGCGACCTCGGCGGCGACGCCGCGCACCTCCAGGGCCGCGTCGGCGGCGAGCGCGGCGAGGAAGCCGCGGACCGTCGCTTCGTAGTCGGACGGCAGGTACCGCGTGTCGGTTCGCGGGTAGGTGATGAGCTTGTAGCGCTCGTACAGCCGCTGCGCGGCTTGCAGGGTGCGCTTGGCCGAGAACGAGAACCGGCGGTTCGCCTCCCGCTGCAGCGACGTGAGGTCGAACGGGAGCGGCGGCCGCTGGCGCGACTTCTTTCGCTTCTCCTCGGCGACCGCCGGGCCTGGGGCCGCGAGGCCCGCGAGCAGGAAGTCGACCCGGGCCTTGTCGAACAGCCTCGTGGGCCGCTGATCGGGGTCATCGTCGTCGGGGGCGCCGCCCGCGTCGATGACGCGGCCCTCCCAGGTGGCGCCGTCCTTGTCGAACGAGCCGCTGATCTCCCAGTACGGCCGCGGCTCGTGGGCGAGGATCTCGCGCTCGCGCGCGACCAGGACCTCGAGCGTAGGCGTCTGCACGCGCCCAGCCGACCACGCCTCGGTCTCGCCGCGGCTCTTGAGGCGCTGTGTGAGCGCCCGCGTGGCGTTCATCCCGATCATCCAGTCGCCGACGGCGCGGCACCACGCGGCGTCGGCGAGCGGCTCGAGGTCAGCGCCCGGGCGGAGCTCGTCGAACGCGGCTCGGATCGCCTCCTTCGTCATGCTCTG
>CAIUDO010000832.1 GCA_903897935.1 uncultured Pseudomonadota bacterium | reverse complement strand
GCAGCTCGGCGACGCCCCGCCCGCGCACGCGGTCTCCCACGCACGCGTCGCCGCCTCCGGGTCGGCGAGCGCCCAGCCGTCGCACGCGGACGCCCGCCCAGCGGCGCACGCCCGCTCGAGCAGCGGGGGCACCTCGCCGTGGTGGCCGGCGTGGGCGAGGCGGCCGGCGAGCGCCTCGCAGGCGAGCGCGCCGACGGCGTCGACCGGGCCGGCCGCTGGGCACGCCCGCGTGAGGTAGCTCGCGGCCGCCGGGTGGTCCTCGGCGAGCACGCCCGCGAGCGCGCAGGACGTGGTGTCGCCCGCTTCGCAGCCGAGCGCTGCGAACGCCCCTGCCTGGTCGGGCAAGCCGTCGTCGATCCGGCGGATGCTCGCGGCCCGGCACCCGGCCGCCGACCCCTGAGAGCACGCCGCGTGCAGCAAGAACGCGGCGTCGGGGGCGTCGAGGCGCGCGGCCAGCAGGCCGGCTTCTTGGCACGCCAGCGGATCGTCGTCGTCGCACGCGACCCGCAGCGCGTCCAGCGCGCGGTCGGTTCGCCCTGACTGCAGCTCCTCCGCCGCGATCGCGAGGCAGCGCTCGACGTGCCCGACCTTGCACGGCGAGGCCCACGCGGCGGCGCTTAGGAACAAGGTCCACATCGGAGGGTTCGTAGCCGTCGTGCGCATCCGCGCAACCCATCGGCCGTTGGCTGAACGTCCGCGCGCAGGGCGCCTCGGAATTGACGAGACCTCCCGGACTCGTCCGCGGCGCCGGATTACGCGCCTGACGAGCTCGTGTCGGAACGGAGGGGGAAGATGCTGGGTTGGTTGGCACTGCTGGCTTCGACGGCGCTCGCGGGCGCGCTCAAGCTCGGGTACGCGCCTACGCCGGCGCCCGGCGAGAAGCCGGCGTTGATCGTCACGACGGACAAGGCGCTCGTCGAGCTGCAGGTCGTCATCGAAGCGGGCGGCCGAACCTGGAAGTTCGAGAAGGCGAACGTCGCGGCGGGCACGCAGATGCGCTTCGAGTGGGACCGCGATCCGGCCAACCCGACGGCGACCGCGCACGTGCTGGCCGGCTTCTCCGACGACAGCGAAGAGGAGATGGTGCTCCCGCTGACGTTCAAGTACGGGGGTGGGCTCACCGTCGACCTCGGGGCGGCGTCGGCGGACGTCGGCAAGCGCACCCTTACGGTGTCGGTCACCGATCGCGTCGAGCGCGCCGACGTGATCGCGTATGGGGCGCACAAAGCGCAGCTCGACAGCAGCTCGTTCCCGATCGGCGCCGGCCCCGGCGCGATCTCCGTCCCGTGGGTCGGCAGCCCCGGCGACGTCGTCTTGCTCGACGTGACCCTCCACAACGACAGCGGCTGGACCGGGTTCACGTACTCCCCGTGGTTCCTCGACATCCCCCACGAGGACGTTCACTTCGCCACCAACTCGGACGCCATCCCGCCTGAAGAAGAGCCCAAGCTGCGCGCCACGTTGGCCGAGCTGCTCGACGTGCTCGACAAGTACGGCGAGGTCGTCCCCGTGAAGCTCTACATCGCCGGGTGCACCGACACGATGGGCGACGCGAGCTCGAACGTCGACCTGTCGCGGCGGCGCGCCCGCTCGATCGCGAGCTGGTTGCGCAGCAATGGGTACAGCAAGCCGATCTACTACTACGGGTTCGGCGAGACGCTGCTGGCCGTCCCCACCGGCGACTCGGTCGACAACGCGTCGAACCGGCGCGCGCTCTACATGGTCGGCGCGAACCCGCCGCCCGCGGGCTCCGGCGTGCCGGCGGTGAGCTGGATCGCGCTTTGAACCGTCACATCGCCAGCGGCAGCGCGTCGACCCGGTAGCCGCGCCCGTCGTAGCGCAGCACGAGCACCGACGCCTTGTCCGTCCACGTGAAGTAGGTCGCACCGCCCAGATCGAACGCGGCGGCGGACCGGCTGCCCGACTCGGCGGGCACCGGCACCACCCACGCCCGGCGGCCCGCCTTGCTGGCCACGACGACGTGCGCGGCGCCGCCCACCGACGCCAACGCGACGAGGTCCTTCGTGGCGTCGCCGTCGAGGTCGATCTCCCACGCGCTCTGAAGCGTGATCGCTGCGGCGTCGACGCCGATCTCGGCGATCAGGTCGCGCACGGCGCTGGTGCGGAGCGTGCTCGGGGAGAGCGCGTGCGCGCCCTCGGGGGTGGCCCCGGTCCACGCGGCGAGCGCCGGGGCGCCGCCGCGGGGCGGCGGGACGGTCGGCCCGAACCAGAGGCGGGCGGCGAGCCGCGGCACCTCAGCCGCTCCCTCGGTGGGCGCCAGCGTGGGCAACGGCTGGGGCGCGGCCGGGGGGAACGTGGTCACCCAGCCGGGCGCGCCGTCGGTCGGCCAGACGGCCGCGCGGCCG
>CAIUDO010000831.1 GCA_903897935.1 uncultured Pseudomonadota bacterium | reverse complement strand
GCCACCGGCGCCGGCGGGCCGGCGGGCGCGACCTGCTCGCCGCGGTGCCACGGCCCGAACACGCGCCGGGCGGCGACCGCAGGCACCCTCAAGCCAGCGGGGACCGGCCCGTGGTGCACGACGACCCCATGTACACGCGGCGGGATCGCGTCGCGCTCACGCCGCTCCCCCATCGGGATCAGCCCCCGCGCGCTCGGGAACCGCGCGTCGAGCACGAGCAGGTCGAGGTCTCGCGCGACCTCGCTCGCGGCGAGCCCGTCGTCGAGCACCAGAGCGGTCGCCCCCGCCGCGACGAGCCGGCGACCCGCTTCGACCCGATCGGGTCCCGCCGCCACCAGCAGTCCGGAGCGCGCGGCGAGCGCGCCTTCGTCGCCAAGGTCGGCGGCGTCCGTAGTATCGAGCGACGTTCGTACGTCGCGACCCGGCCGCGATCGTCGGTAGCCCCGGGTCACCACGCCGACGACGAACCCTCGCGCGACGAGCTGCTCGGCCACCCAGCGCGCGGTGGGCGTCTTGCCTCCACCGCGCGCGTTGGTCGATCCGACCGAAACGACCGGCACCCCGAGCCGGGCGGGCGCGCCAAGACCGACCCGGGCCTGCCGGGCGCGCGCCCCGAGGCCCCACAGCGCGGCCGCGGGCGCGAGCCATGGGCGCGGCGGACGCTCCGGCGCCACGCCAGAGGCCAACACCAACACCCGCTCCCGGGCGACGTCGAGGCTGTCGGTGGGCGGTGGAGGCGGCGGCGGCCCGGCAAGCGCAGCGCGCACCGCCGCTACGATCGCGTCCGGGTGCGCCTCATCGACGAGCGTGGCCGCGCACCCCGCGAACGCGACCGCGTTGGACGCCCGCTCCGGCCCCGCGACGACCGGCACCCCGGCCTTCCACGCCTCCATCGGGCTGTGCCCGCCGATCGCCGGATCGAACGTGCCTCCGACGAACACGGCGCGCGCGCCGGGGATGAGGCCGGCGAGCTCCCCAACGGTGTCGAGCAGCACCACCTCGGCGTCCGCGACGCCTCCGTCGGGGCAGCGACGTCCGCCGAACGAACCGCGCGCCGCCCCCCGCGAGCGCCGCCGCCACCTGCGGGAACCGCGCGGGGTGGCGCGGCGCCAGCACCAGCACCGGCGGCCCCCCGGCGCCGGCGAGCGCCCGGTGCGCCGCGACGAGCACGTCCTCTTCGCCCCGCGTCGACGCCCCGACCCAATACGGGCGCCCGATCCGGATCGTGGGCGGGGGCGCCGGACGGGCCGCCTTGAGGTCACCCCCGACCCGAACCGGCGCCCGGCCGATCCGTCGAAACGTAGCTGCCTCAGCTTCATCCCGCGCAATGACCTCGACGCAGGGCGCCGTCCATGCGCCATAGGCCACGCCGAGCCGCCGCGCGGTCGCGGCACCGATCCGGCCGCTCACCCGCACGACCGGCACCCCGTCGGCGACGCACCGCGCGACGAGCTGGGGCCACCACGCCCCCTCGACGAATACGACGACCCGTGGACGCGCGTCGGCCCACAAGGGCGCCAGCACCCACGGGTGGTCGACCGGCCGAACCGCCGCGATCACCCGACCGTTCGAGCGGTCGGCCACCTCCCGAGCGCGCGCCACGCCGGTGTCGGTGTCCGCGGTGAGCAAGACCGGCCCCGGCAACGACCCGACGAGCCCCTCCGCCGCCGCGACCTCCCCGACCGACGCCGCGTGCACCCAGACGACCCCGGGCCCGACCGGGGCCACCTCGAGGCCCCAGCGCGCGCGCCAGTCGACCCGCAAGCGGGGGTGCAAGGCGCTGATCGCAGCCCACACCGGCAACAACGGCGTGCTGAGCGCGGCCGCAGAGGCGGCGGCGAGCGACCACCACGGCGCCCGCGACGTCATGGCGCCGCGCCCTCTTGCTCCAGCCAGGCCCGCCACAGCGCCGCATACCGCCCGTTGGCCCCGACGAGCGCGTCATGGCTGCCCAGCTCGACGACCTGCCCACCGTCGAGCACGGCGATGGTGTCGGCGTGGCGCACCGCGGTGAGGTTGTGGGCGATCAGGACCACCGTCCGCCCGCCGCGCACCGCGTGCAACGCGTCGAGGATGGCGCGCTCGGTCTGCGCGTCGACCTGGTTGGTCGCTTCGTCGAGCAGCAGCACCGGGGCGTCCATCAACAACGCGCGCGCAAGGCACAGGCGCTGCACCTGGCCGCCCGAAAGCCGCTGGCCCAGCTCGTTGAGCACGGTGTCGGCGCCGCTCGGCAACGCGTCGACGAACGGCGCCGCGCCCGCCCGCTCGAGCGCCGCCCGCACCTCGGCGTCGGTCGCGTCGGGGCGGCCGAGCCGCACGTTCTCGGCGATCGTGCGGGCGAACAAGAAGCCCTCCTGCTGCACGACCGCGACTGCGCGCCGGAGCGACCCGAGCGACGCCGCGCGCACGTCGACCCCACCGACCGTCACGCGACCCGACGTGACGTCGCGAAACCTAGGGATCAAGCGGAGGAGCGTGCTCTTCCCGCCGCCCGTCGCGCCGACCAGGGCCAGCATGGCGCCCGCCGGCACCTCGAGGGTGACGCCGCGCAGCACGGGACCGTCGCCGTAATCGACAACCACGTCCTCCCACCGGATCGCGAGGGGGCCGGGGGGAAGCTCCTGCCCGGACGGCGGCTCGTCGATCGCGGGCGGCTCGGCGAGCGTCTCTTCGACGCGCTCGAGCGCCGCGAGGCTGCGCTGCATCAAGCTCCACACCTCGGACAGCTCCGCGAGCGGCTTGCGCATCAGCGCGAGCGCTCCGAGGAACACCACCATGTCCTCGGGCAGGATCTGGCCGGTCGCCAGGGTAGTCCCGCCATACCACGCGAGGAAGCCCATCGCGGCCGCGCCGGCGACCTCGACCACCGCGGGGGCCTGGATGCGTTGCAGGTCGGCCTTGATCCGGGCCTCGCGATCCGCGGCCGCGACGCCCCCGAAGCGGACCATCTCGGCTTCATGGGCGTCGAACGCCTGGATCGTACGGAGGCCCGCCTGCTGCTCCTGCATGAGCCCGGTGAGCGCGGCGCGGGTCTGGCGCGCATCGCGCCCCCGGCGACGCAGCCGCTCACCGCCCCACCGGATCGGGATCAAGACGAACGGCAACGCGACCAGCACCCACGCCGCGAGGGTGGGCGCGGCGACCACTGCGGCGACCACCAGCCCGACCAGCATGATCGGGTTGCGCACGACCGTGACGATGGCGGACACGCCGTACTGCAGCTCGTCGACGTCATGGGTCAACGCCGCGATCCGCTCGCCCGACCGGCGCTGCTGCTC
>CAIUDO010000830.1 GCA_903897935.1 uncultured Pseudomonadota bacterium | reverse complement strand
CCGCGCCGCCGACGTGGTGGTGTGGACCGGCGACCCGTTGGAGACGTCGACGTGGGCCGAGGCGGTGTGGGTCGCTGGCGAGCCCCGCTCGTTGGACTCGCGGCAGACCGAGCTGCGCGACCGGTACCTGGCGCGGTGAGCGGCGCGATCTTCGGCGGTGGTGGTCGCGCTGCGCTTTGCTAGACTGCGGGCGGGGGTGAGCCTTGTGGCTGACGTGGTTGCTGTCGCTCGGGGTCGCGGTTGCCCAGGAGGAGGTCTGCAGCGGCTCGTTCACCAACGCCGAGCTCGGCGCGGCCATGGACATCGTCGATCAGCAGATCGCGAAGGCCGACGCGAACGAAGCGCGCTTCTTGCTCCAGCAGATGCACCCGAAGGTCCCGTGCCTCGGTGAGCCGGCGTCCCCCGAGCTCGTCGCGCGGTACGCGATCCAGCGCGCCCAGGTGGCGTACTTCGATCAAGACGAAGCGACGGCCGCCCGGTGGCTGCGGCTGGCCGAGGGGACCTTGGACGGCGGCGCGTTCCCGGACGGCTACCCGGACCCGCACCCCCTCCGCGACGTGCTCGAAGCGGCGGACCCGGTGGAGCTGTCGGGACCCGGCGGCGGGCTGCTCGTGCCCAAGAAGTCGGTGTTCTTGCTCAACGGGTCCGCCGCGGTCGAGCCCGTGTGGCGCATCGACATCCCGGCGTTGGTGCAAGTGTTCGACAACAAGAACGAGCGCGTCGCGGCCTTCTGGCAAGACGGGTCGATGTTCGACCCGACCTACGTGGACCCGGAAGGCGGCATGATCGAGGCGCCGTCGTGGTGGACCGGGCCGGTGCGCGCGCCGAGCGGGTTCACCGCTGCGCCTCCGGTCGGCGGCGCCGAGCCCGACAAGGGCTCGAAGGGCGAGAAGGAGCCGAAGGAGCGCACCGGCGACGGGCCGAACCTCGGTCGACTGGCGCTCGGGGCCGGCACCGGTGCGGTAGCCGCGGTGCTGTACGGCGTCGCCGCCGCGTCGTCGGGGGGGCTCGACGGCGCCGCGGACGAAGCGGCGCTCGCAGCGGTGCGGTCGCGTACGAACCTGCTCGTCGTCGGCAGCGGGGTCGCTGGCGCCACCGCGCTCGGCATCAGCGTCACCGCGTTCGTGTCGTCGTCGGGCACGGGCGTCGGCTTGGCGCTGCGCTTCTGATCACGCTTCGAGCAGGATCCGCTCCGGCGCCTCGACGAGCTCCTTCACGCGCACCAGGAACCCGACCGCTTCGCGGCCGTCGATCAGCCGGTGGTCGTACGACAGGGCGACGTACATCATCGGGCGCAGCACGATCTGACCGTCGCGACCGACCGGCCGATCCTGGATCGAGTGCATGCCCAGGATCCCGCTCTGCGGCGGGTTCAGGATCGGCGTGCTCATCAGCGACCCGAACACGCCTCCGTTCGAGATCGTGAAGGTGCCCCCTTCGAAATCGGACGGGAGCAACGAACCGTCGCGGGCGCGCTTGCCGAGCTCGGCGATCGCCTTCTCGAGGTCGGCGAACGAGCGCTGATCCGCGTTCTGCACCACCGGCACCACCAGACCGCGGGGCGCCGAGACCGCCACGCCGATGTGGTACTCCTGATGGTACAGGATGTCGTCGCCGTCGATCTGGGCGTTGACCGCCGGGAACTCCTTGAGCGCCTCGATCGACGCCTTCACGAAGAAGCTCATGAAGCCGAGCTTGATGCCGTGGCGGGCGACGAAGCGGTCTTGGTGACGCGCCCGCAGCGCCATGACGGCGCTCATGTCGATCTCGTTGAACGTGGTCAGGATCGCGGCGGTCTGCTGGGCCTGGACGAGGCGGCGCGCGATGGTGCGGCGCAGCGGCGTCATGCGCACCCGCTGCACCTTGCCACCGGACGGCGGCGCGACCGGCGCCGGGGCTGGCGCGGGGAGGGGGGCGGCAGCGACAGGGGCGGGCGCGCGCGCGCGGCTGACGTCCTCGGTGGTCACGCGGCCACGGCGGCCCGTCCCGGTGACGTCCTTGAGATCCACGTGGTCGCGGCTCGCGGCCTGGCGGGCGGCGGGGCCGGTTCGAACGCTCGTCGGAGTGGCCGCCGCCTCGGGCGCCGGCGCGGCGGGCGCCGCTACGCCGTCGCCCGCTTCGATGCGCGCGATGATGGCGCCGATCGCCACCTCGTCGCCCTCGGCGGCGAGGTGCGCGGCGAGGGTGCCCGCGGCCGGCGACGGCACGTCCATCGACGCCTTGTCGGAGTCGACGGAGACCACGGGTTCGCCAGCTTGTACCCGATCTCCCACGTTCTTCAGCCAACGGGCCAGCACCACAGAGGTGAGGGACTCACCGAGGGTGGGGACCACGACGTCGATCGGCATCGCGCCTCCGGATGGCCGCCTCTATATGGGGCGGGAGCGCGGCGCGACCGCCGCGTTGAGGGGCCTGCATGATCCCGCGTACCCACCTCGCGATCTCTTCACACCTCGTCGGCGCGGTGACCCACCTGGTCGACGGCGGCGCCCGCGTGACGCTGCAGACTGCGCCCGAGATGGCCGCCGACGCGCACGGCCTGGTGCACGGCGGCTTCGTGTTCGGTCTCGCCGACTACGCGGCGATGCTCGCGGTGAACCACCCAAACGTCGTGCTCGGGTCGGCGGAGACGCGGTTCGTGGCGCCCGTCCGGGTCGGCGACGTCGTGGTGGCGGACGCGACGGTCACCGAGGCGCGCGGGCGCAAGTCGCTCGTGCAGGTGAGCGCGTCGGTGGGCGACCGGGTCGTGATGACCGGCGCGTTCACGTGCTTCGTGCTCGACCAGCACGTGCTCGCGCAGGAGCCGTAGCCCGAAACGAGAACGCCCCCGGCTTTCAACGAAGCCGGGGGCGGATACTCCCAAGGGGAATCGAACCCCTGCCTGTGCCGTGAGAGGGCACTGTCCTAACCGCTAGACGATGGGAGCGTGGCCCGGTATTAACGCCTCGCCGCGGAGCGTCAAGGCAGTTGATCGAGGGTGATGCGCGTTGGCGCAATCTCGGCGTTGATCGCCTTGAACCAAGCCTCCTCACGCAGCTTGGCGTCGTCCGAGGCGGCACGCGCCGCGTTCCACCCCTTGATGTCCGCCTCGGACATCGCGGTGGCCAGCGCGTCGTATGCGTGCGCCCGGTCGGACCAGATGTCGACCAGGTCGTCGTGGCGGGTGGCCCACTCGACCGGCGGCTCGGTGAGCGCGGCCT
>CAIUDO010000829.1 GCA_903897935.1 uncultured Pseudomonadota bacterium | reverse complement strand
CGCGGCGGCGGGCGGCGCGCCGCTCCAGCGCTCGTGTTGACGTACGCGGACCTCGAGGGCGCGATCGTGCTGGACGAGGTGTCGCGCGAGGGCCGGTCCGGCTTGCCGACCGCCGACGAGGTGGTCGCGCGGTTCGACTACACCCGTTCGGAGAGCGGCTACGAGCAGTCTGCGTCGCTGTTGGACGACGCGCCCGCGACGGAGTCCGTCACGTGGGGAGACGGCATCACGCGTACGTCGACGCTGCGCGACCACGTGGATCTCGAGGGCGCCGGGCTGCTCGACGGGTTGGGGAGCGACGGCCCCGGTTGGTTCGTGGAGCCGGGGGGGGGTGGCGGGGCTTCGGGGAGCGGATCGCGATCGACGGCCCGCCGACGGCGCTGTCGGTGACCTGGACGGACACGCCGGTCCAAGACTGCGGGGGAGGCTACTTCTCGACGCAGCGCACGCGCACGTTGCTCTCCCGGGTCGACCCGGACGCGTGGCCCGACCTGTTGGTGGTCGACGACGCACACGTGCTGCGGGTCTACCACGGCACGGGGACCGGCTTCGACGAGGTGGGCACGGAGCTGGCGCCTCCGATCGACGGGGAGATGACCGAAGTAGCGATCGAAGCGCGCTGCTCGGTCGATCTCGACGCGGCGGTGGTTCGCGGGTCGGACGATCAGCCGGACAGCGTCGTCCGCCTGCTCGACCTGGACGAGGACGGTTGGCTCGACGTATACGACGGGGCAGCGCACACCGTACGTTGGCACTCGGCAGTCGGGGGGGGCGGCTGGTCCGAGGTCGCCGAGGCGGTGGTTGGGCCGTGGTCGGTGGGCGGCGACTTCGAGGCGGTTCGGATCGTGCGGCTGCATCACGAGGGCACCCGGTTGATCGCGACGCGCCCGGTGGTGGATCTTCTGGACGTCACCGGGGACGGGCTCGCGGACGTGGTGGACGCTCGGTCGTGGAGCGTCGAATGGCCGTATTGGGACGTCTATCCTGGGATCAAAGGAGGGTGGGCGACGAGCGCGGTGGCGTTCGAGGCGCCGTCCCCGTGGCTGGAGGACATCGACGAGGGGTCCGCAGCCGGCCTGACCTTCTACCTGCACGAGAACGTGTGCCCGTGTGGCACGTTGGGGTTCGGCGGGCTGGAAGTGCTCGACATGTTGCCGCTGGGCTGGATCGAAGCGGAGGAGATGGACACCGACCCGCCGCCCACCGGCGGGGGTGGGAGCGCGACGGTGCCGTGCAACCCGATGGGCACGTTGGTGGAGGTCTCGGCGTGCACCGACTGGACCGCGCCGATCAGCTCGTTGTCGGCGGTGGGCCCGCTGTACGACATCATGGACGCGTGGGCTCCCGGGGTGATCAACGACTATCCGGACGTCTGTGCGTGCCTGCTGGACGGCTCCCCTTCGGCGGTCGTCTCGACGCTGCGCGACGTGAACGGCGACGGCCTGATGGACTTCGTGGAGGCAGGCGTCGTCTGGTACCGCAACCTCGGGACCCGGTTCGAGGTAGAGGAGCTCCGCTCGTTGCCGTCGGCGTGGCCGGCGTCGATCGAGGGCGGGCAGGTCGCGAGCCAGCTCGGGACCGTCGAGACGATCGCGGCGCGACGACCGCCGGCGACATCAACCAAGCTGACGCTGCGCTGAAGGACGGCACTATGCGTGAGCGTACGGGCCGGAACGATCGCGGAGACATCCCGTGAGCGTGCTCGTCGCCTGCCGGGGACTGAATACCTCCTTCGCCGCCGACGTCGAGCACGTTCCAATCCCTCGGCTTCATCTCCGGGCTTCATACGATGAGGCGCTCGCTGCGTGGGGAGCAGCGCGTCTGGAGTCTTGGTCTGCGGTGCTGGGCTGGCGGGGCCGGTCTTGGGGTGATCTGGTCAATGACGCCGTTGCGGACCCATCCGCGAGGGCCTTGCTCGTGCAGGTGCTTGGGTCACTGGCACGCGGTTGCGACGAGGTTGCGATCTGGTACGCGGGCTTTCCGGACGATGTTCCAACCGCGACGAGTCCTGAAGAGTTCGACGCGATCGTGAACGCGCAACTTGTAGCGGGAGAACTGGAACCTGCGGTACGGCTGGTTGCGAACCGCTGATTACGCGCCCGACGCCATTTTCAATGCGTTTTCGGTGCGACCTCCTCGCCGGTCGCCGGGCCCGTCGGGGACTTTATCGAGCGGTTCCGGCACGGTGACGACCACCTTCTCGAAGGTCCACGGGTGCTGGCCCACGGCGTAGTCCTCGTGGAGGATCCCCACCATGACGCGATCTCCGAGGGTGGCCGCCTACTGCCGCGTCTCGACCCTCGACCAGAACGCCGACATCCAGGTGGAGGCGATCCGCCGGGCTGCTCGCGAGCGGGGCTGGAACCTCGTCGCCGAGTACGTTGACGCCGGTGTCTCCGGCGGTCGGGATCGCCGCCCCGCGCTCGACGCCCTCCTCGAACAGGTCGAACGACACCAGGTGGACGTGGTGGTCGTCGCCCGGCTCGACCGCCTCGGGCGCAGCCTGGCCCACGTCCTGCGCCTGCTCGACCTGTTCAGCCGCCACGGCGTGCAGTTCGTGTCGCTCGCCGACGCCGGGCTGGACGGCACCAGCGCGGTCGGTCGGATGACCCTCCAACTCTGCGCCGTGTTCGCCGAGTTCGAGCGGAGCCTCTTGCGCGAGAGGACGGTGGCCGGGTTCGCCGCCGCGCGGGCGCGCGGTGCCGTCTCGGTCGCCCCCGCCGGGAACTCGACCTGCGCGCCGCGCACGTCCTCCTCGGCAGGGGCACAGCCTGCGGGCGGTGGCGACCATGCTCGGGCTGCCCAGGGCCACGGGGAGCGATCCCGGGAAAGTGCGCCGCGCGCCCCGCGCTGTGTATCCGGCACCCCTCCCGGGTAGCGAAGGTTCGCCGATCCTTTCGCGCGTGAGCCTTGCGTTGCGAGATGCGGTGGTGTGGCATGCCCCACATGAGCACGATCATGACCACGACCTCAGACGAGCACATCGCCTTCCTCGCCTCCATGAAGGGCAGATCCCAGCCCACGCGGGAAGCGCTCTGGAAGGTGCGACGCGCGTCCAACCCTACGGAGATGTTCGAGGCGGAACGCGAGGTTCACCAGGCACTTCGGGACGATGCGGACAGCCTGGTGGGGGCCGCCCTCAAGGCGCGCGTCCGTGACCGCGAGTTCGTCGAGGAAGCCCGGGCAGAAGTCCATCGACTCGCCAAGAGGGCGGGCGTGGCGTTGAACTCTCGAGGTTCCCGCCCAACCTCGGTGCGGCTGCTGGGTGGCGGTTGGGTGTCCCTCGCGGCGCTTCATTTGTCGCCCGCAACGCCGAATGATACAGCTCTGCGGCGGAAGCTGGGCAGGTCCGCGACGCCGGGGGTGCGGCGGGCGACGACGCTACGGTGCGCCTGACGGACATGTTGCACGGGGCGTCTCGCTCGATGTACTTCCAGGAAAACCCAGGGTGTGTGCTCGGCTACCGCGGCCGGGATGGGATCGTGGTGTGCGGGACCATCGACGCGGCCAGCCTTACGGTCGCGTCGGCGCTGCTGCACGAGGCGACGCATCGATGGGGCCGGGTGCACCATGTCTTCGAGGATGTTGAGGTGGATTTTGACCCCAACGGGGCCTATGGCATGCAGGCCCGGTACGTGCAGATGTGGGGCGATACCTATGGGGGTTTGTATCTCACTGATAGTTCGAGGTGGAGCCCATGTTCTCGGATCGTGCAGGTGGAGGGGTTCGCGCCGTGTCAGTTCTGACCAGGGCGGCAGGACAGTAGTCATCAGGCCGCGCGTTCGTCAGGGCGTCCCGGTGTTCGCTGGTGCACCGGCCACTTTGGAGGTCGCCCGGCGGCCCTTGCGCTTCGGTCCGGGCGCGCCGGGGCGTCACGACGACTCCGGGTCCCCCGCCGACCCGATGAGGCGGGCGATGGTGTGTCCGCCAGCGACGCTCGACGTGCTGGCGTCGCTTCGGTCGGCGCGTGGCCCACCGGACGCGAAGCGCACGGACCTCGCTGGCGCGACGTGGGAGGTGCGCGGTTGGAGGAGTGGCCCGGATGGACCCCGGTCGAAGCCTCCGGTCGGGGCCGCCGCGAACCCGGCCCCCACGCTTCCCCTTTGTCCCGCGACGCGACGCGCTCTGGTCCCGCCCACCCCGCCCGCGCTCGGGTACACTCCCAGCCGTGGGGTGACGATGTGGTCCCGTCGATCCTTGATGTTGGCCGGAGCGGGCCTGAGCGCGACCGCGCTCGCCAAACCTACCACCGTGATCGCGCCGGCGGCGCCCGACGATGAGCCCGCGTGGCGCGCGATCCAAGCCGAGTTCGACGTCGACCGGAGCATGGTCAACCTGAACAACGGCGGCGTCTCGCCGAGCCCGCGCCTCGTGCACGAGGCCATGAAGACGGCGCTCGACACGACCAACCTCGCGCCAGCCCACTACCTGTGGGGGGTGCTCGAGCCCGGCGTCGAGGCCGTCCGTGGCGATCTCGCGCTCGAAGCCAACGTCTCCCCCGACGAGATCGCGATCACCCGCAACGCATCGGAGTCCTTGCAGATCGTCCAGCTCGGCCTCCCGCTGACCGCCGGCGACGAGGTGGTCGTCTCGAACCTGGACTACCCGCGGATGCGCACGACCTGGGCCCAGCGCGCGGCCCGAGACGGCGTCGTCGTGCGCGAGGTCGTGCTCCCCACGCCCCTCCCGGACGACGCCACGATCGTCGCCTTGTTCCGCGCCCAGATCACCGAGCGCACCAGGCTCGTGCACGTCACACAGGTCCTCCACTGGACCGGCGGCGTGCTCCCGGTGGCCGCGCTGTGCGCGCTCGCCCGGGAAGCAGGCGCGTTCTCGCTCGTAGACGGGGCGCACGCGTTCGGGTTGTTGCCGTCCGACCTGCGCGCCTACGGCTGCGACGCCTACGGCACGTCGTTGCACAAGTGGCTCAACGCGCCGATCGGGGCCGGCATGCTGTTCGTTCGGCGCGAGCGCATCGAGCAGATCTGGCCGCTGCAGCCGGCCGACCCGTCCCTCGTGGGCAACATCCGCAAGTTCGAGGAGATCGGCACCCACCCGGCCGCGATGCACGACGCGATCGGAGCCGCGCTGGTGTTCCATCGCATGGTCGGCCGCGAACGTAAGCTCTCGCGCGTGCAGGCGCTGCGGCGCCGCTGGGTCGACGGGATCGCGGGCGTCGGCGGGGCGCGGGTGCTCACCACCGATGACCCCGCTCGGTCGGCTGCGCTCGGCACGGTGTCGTTCCCGGGCGTCGAGCCTGGCGCGCTGGCGGCGCGGCTCTGGTCGGAGCGGCGGATCTTCGTGACTCCGATCGTGCACCCCGACTTCGTGTGCATCCGGGTGACGCCGGGCATCCAGACGTCGCGCGAGGAGGTCGACCGGTTCGTGACCGCGATCCGTGAGCTCGTGCCCTCCTGATCGACCGCCGCATGGTGCATGATGGGCGGGCGAGGGGAGAGGCACCGACATGCTCCTGGTTCTCGGCTTCACGATCGCGTCCGCGACGGACACCTGGACGAACGTGCGCCCCGGCGTCGACCAGCTCGTGCGCACGCAGAGCGGCCCCAACGTCATCTACGCCGTCAAGGTCGACCTCACGTTGCCCAACGTCGCCATCCGCGCCACCAACGGCTGGGAGAACGCGCAGACGACCGGCAGCTTCGCGCGCGAGGTCGGCGCGCTCGTGGCGATCAACGGCGACTGGTCCGACGCCGTCACGCCCGTCGGCCTCGCGATCGGCGACGGCTGGCTGTGGCACGAGCACGTCGACGGGTGGTCCTACTTCGCGTGCGACATCTTCAAGAATTGCGACGTCGACGAGTCCGCGTCCACGCTGTTCTGGTCGCAGGGGCGCTTGTTCAACGCGGTCGGCGCGAACGGGGCCCGCCTCGTCGAGCACGGGGCGATCCTGCACTTCTCGGGCTCGTTCTACGAGACGGACCGCCACCCGCGGTCGGCGATCTGCCTCGAGCCCGACGGCACCACGTTGTGGATGGTCGTGGTGCAGGGGCGCGTCGACTGGTCGATCGGCATGACGTGGAACGAGACCTCGGACTTGATGGCGTCGCTCGGCTGCTACGACGCGGTGATGCTCGATGGCGGCGGCAGCTCGACGCTGTGGGTGGACGGCGCGCCGATCAACACGCCGACGGACGGGTACGAGCGCTCGGTGAGCAACCACTTCGCGATCCAGTACCGCACCAGCACGGACGCCGTGTGCGTGGGGCGTGAGAACGGCCGGCACTGCGACGGCTCGGTGCTGCAGACGTGCACCGGCGGCGCGTGGTCGAGCACCGGCGACTGCGCCGCGTGGGGCCTGCCGTGCGAAGAAGACGGCGCGTGGGCCTACTGCGTGGACAGCCGGTGCCCGCACGGGTCCGGGCAAGGCGGCACGTGCCTCGACAGCCTCACCCTCGCGACCTGCGTCGACGGCGCGTACGCGGAAGGGGACTGCGGCTGGCTCGGCATGACGTGCGAGGCGTACGACACGACGGCGTACTGCCTCGATCCTCGGTGCGCGGCGGGCGGCATGGGCAGCTTCTGCGCGTCGGGCACCGTGATCGCGACCTGCACCGCCGGCGTCTACAGCGAAGGGGACTGCGCGGCGTACGGCGCCACCTGCGGGAGCGACGACGCGGGCGCGTTCTGCGTCGACCCGCGTTGCGAAGGCGACCCGGAGCGCGCGGCGTGCGTGGGGGCGGTCGCGTCGTGGTGCGACCGCGGCGCGTACGCCGAGACGGACTGCGGCGCGGCGGGCCTGGAGTGCGCGGCCGGGGCCTGCGTGGGCGTCGACGACACCAGCGCTCCCGTCGACAGCGAGACCGACGATCGTGACGGGCCGCGGCCCGGCCCGCCCGACGCCGACGAGACCGGGGTAGGGGGGCGCGTCATCAGCGGCGACGACCCCAAAGGTTGTGGCTGCGCTTCTGGGCGGTCGGGGGCGGGTTGGCCCGTCGCGATCGGCCTGCTGTGGTTGAGGAGGCGGCGTTGGTTCGGTTCTTCCTGAACGGCGACGCGGTCACGATCCGCGACGTGTCGCCCGAGACCACGTTGTTGGAGTGGCTGCGCGGCGCGGGGCGGTGCGGGACGAAGGAGGGGTGCGCGGAGGGCGACTGCGGGGCGTGCACCGTCGCGGTGCTCGACGTCACCGCGAGCGGCCGCCGCTGGCGCGCGGTCGACGCGTGCCTGGTGCTCGTGCCGCAGCTCGAGGGTTTGTCCGTCGTCACCGTGGAGGGGCTGGCGCGCGGCGCGGCGCTGCACCCGGCGCAGCAGGCGGTCGTCGAGCGGCTCGGCAGTCAGTGCGGCTACTGCACGCCGGGCGTCGTGATGTCGCTGTTCGAAGCTACCTATCGCAGCGACGTGGCGTCATCGGAGGCCCGCGACGACCAGATCTGCGGCAACCTGTGTCGGTGCACCGGCTACCGGCCGATCCGCGAGGCGCTCGACGACGTCGCCGGCCTCGACCCCGAAGACGCGTTCCGGGCCGCGCGCGCGCAGGCGGAGGCGCAACCGGCTCGGGCGGGCGCGGGCGCCCGGTTCGCGCAGCCTGACACCTGGGACGGCCTGTGGGCGGCGCTCGCACGGTGGCCCGACGCGCGCCTCGTGCACGGGGCGACCGACGTGGGGCTCGAGGTCACCAAGCAACATCGGGTGTTCCCGGCGGTCGTCTCGCTGCAGGCCCTCCCGGAGCTCGACGCGCTGCGCGACCAGGGCGGCGGGTGGTCGATCGGCGCTGGGGTGCGGCTGTCCGACCTCGAGGCCGCCAGCGCCGAGCGGCTCCCGGTGCTCGCGAGGATGTTGCGTTACTTTGGCGCGCGGCAGATCAAGAACCGCGCGACGGTCGGTGGCAACCTGTGCAACGCGTCGCCGATCGGCGACCTCGCGCCGGTGTTCCTCGCCCTCGACGCGACGGTGCTGGTGCGGTCCGCCCGCGGCGACCGGCGGGTGCCGATGGACGCGTTCTTCGTCGGCTACCGCAAGACGGCGCTCGCGCCCGGCGAGGTGCTGGTCGCGGTGGAGGTCCCCGATCCGCCGCCGTCGGCCCGATGCGCGGCGTACAAGGTCTCGAAGCGGCGCGAGCTCGACATCTCGGCGGTCTCCGCGGCGTTTCGCGTCGAGGTCGTCGACGGCGTCGTCACGGGCGCGCGGCTGGCGTTCGGGGGCATGGCGGCCACCCCGGTTCGTGCGTTCGCCGCCGAGGCCGCATTGGTCGGCGCCCCGTGGACGCCTGAGGGCGCCGCCGCCGCCGCCGCCGCGCTGTCGGCGCTCTCCCCGATCGACGATCACCGCGCGAGCGCGTGGTACCGGAGCACCGTCGCCCGGAACCTGCTGATCGGCTTCGCCGAAGAAGGGGAGGGGCCGCTCCCGCCGCGCCACGCGGGCACGCTCGCGGTCGGGGGTGCGCCATGAGCCAGCATGAAGCTGCGATGCACCGGCCGTCCGTGCACGAGAGCGCCCACCTGCACGTGACGGGGGCCGCGCGCTACGTCGCCGATCTGCCTGGGCCCCCCGGCACCCTGTGGGCGCTGGCGGTGCGGTCGCCGCACGCGCACGCCGTCATCCGCGGGATCGACGTGGCGGCGGCGCGCGCGATCCCCGGCGTCTATGCAGTGCTGTGCGCGGGCGACATCCCGGGGCACGCCTGTTGGGGACCGATCCGGCATGACGAGCCGTTGTTGGCCGACGGCGCCGTGCACGCGGTCGGTCAGGCCGTGGCGGTGGTGATCGCGGACAGCGAGGCGGTCGGGCGCGCCGGCGTCGCCGCGGTGGGGGTCACCTACGACGTGCTGGAGCCGATCCTCGGCATCCCAGCAGCCATCGCGGCCGGCAGCTTCCTCGACGACGCGCCGCACGTCATCACGCGCGGTGACCTCGACGCCGCGTTCGCAACGGCGGCGCACGTGATCGAGGGCGAGGTCGCGTCGCCGGCGCAGGACCACTTCTACCTGGAGACGCAGGCCGCGCTGGTCGTCCCCGAAGAAGACGGGACGTGGCGGGTGTTCTCGTCGACGCAGCACCCGACCGAGATCCAGCGCGCGGTCGCCGACACGCTCGGCGTGGGCGCCAACCGGGTCGTGTGCGAGGTGCCGCGGCTCGGCGGTGGCTTCGGCGGCAAAGAGAGCCAGGCGACGCCGTTCGCGTGCATGGCGGCGCTCGGCGCGTGGGTCACCGGGCGGGCGTGCCGGATGGTGCCGCACCGCGACGAAGACATGATCGCGACCGGCAAGCGGCACCCGTTCTTGTCGAAGTGGCGCGCGGCGGTGGCCGCGGACGGGGCCATCCTCGGCCTCGACGCTCGCTTGTGGGCCGACGGTGGCTGGTCGCTCGACCTTAGCGGCCCGATCGTCGACCGCGCGATGTTCCACGTCGACAACGCCTGCTTCTTGCCGGCGGTGCGGATCGAGGGGCGGGCCTGCCGCACCAACGTCACGTCGAACACCGCGTTTCGGGGGTTCGGCGGGCCGCAGGGCATGCTCGTCGTCGACGACGTGCTGCGCACGATCGCGGAGGTGACGGGCATCCCGGAGGCCGACGTGCTGCGCCGCAACCTGTACGGTGACGCGCCCCGCGACCGCACCCCGTACGGTCAGGCCGTCGACCCCACGCGGCTGCCCCGTGTCCTCGACGCGCTCGACGCCCGCAGCGGCCGCTCGGCGCGCGTCGCCGAGGTCGCGGCGTTCAACGAGCGCTCGCGGTGGGTCAAGCGCGGGCTCGGCTTGCAAGCCGTCAAGTTCGGCATCTCGTTCACCAACGGGCTGCTCAACCAGGCCGGCGCCACGGTGCTGCTCTACACGGACGGCACCGCGCAGGTGAACCACGGCGGCACCGAGATGGGCCAGGGCTTGTTCACGAAGATGCGGGCGGTGGCGGCGGACGCGCTCGGGATCCGCCCCGAGTCGGTGCGCGTGATGGCGACGTCGACCGAGAAGGTGCCCAACACCGTGGCGACCGCGGCGTCGTCCGGTTCGGACCTCAACGGCGCCGCGGTGAACGACGCGTGCGCGACGATCGTGGCGCGGCTGCGCCCGCTCGCGATCGAGCTCGTCGGGGAGGACCCGGTGTTCGCGGGCGGTGAGGTCCGCGGCGCGCGCGGCGCGATGACCGTCGCGGCGCTCGCTTCCGCGGCGTGGGCGCGCCGGATCAGCCTGCACGCCACCGGCTTCTACGCCACGCCTGGGATCGCGTACGACCGCGCCGCCGGGCGCGGCACGCCGTTCTTCTACTACGCGTACGGCGCCGCGCTGGTCGAGGTGGAGGTGGACGGGCGCACGGGTGAGTCCCGCCTCGTCCGCGTCGACGTCGTGCACGACGTGGGCGCCTCGTTGGTGCCGACGATCGACCGCGGGCAGATCGAGGGCGCGTTCGTACAGGGCTTCGGCTGGCTCACGATGGAAGATCCGAGGTTCGACGCCGCGGGGCGGCTCGTCACGCACGGGCCGAGCACGTACAAGATCCCGGCCTCCGGCGACGTCCCGGGCGCGTTCTACGTGGATCTGCTGCCGGACGCGGACCAGCCGGGGGTGATCGGCGGCAGCAAGGCGGTCGGCGAGCCGCCGTTCATGCTCGCCATCGGGGTGCTCGGCGCGCTACGCGACGCCATCCGCGCGCTGCGCCCGGGTCGGTCGGTCCGGCTCGCGCTGCCCGCGACGAACGAGAACGTCCTGCGCGCCGTCGCAGGCTGACCTGCCGGAGGCCGCGTGAAGGTCGAGGTGTCCCTTGGCGAAGTGGTGGACAAAGCGTCGATCCTCGAGATCAAGTCGCAACGCATCCACGATCCCGCCAAGCTCGTCAACGTGCGGGCCGAGCTCGAAGCGCTCCATGCCGACTGGGCGGTAGCCGGCTACCCTCCTATGTCTTCGCTCGACGACTGGGCTGCGTTGATGGAGGTCAACGAGCGCCTGTGGGTGGTCGAAGACGATCTGCGCGACCTCGAGCGCGCCCAGGACTTCGGGGACCGCTTCGTCGCGCTCGCGCGCAGCGTCTACCGGATCAACGACGAGCGGGCCGCGGTGAAGCGCCGGATCAACGTGAAGCTCGGCTCGCGGCTGATCGAAGAGAAGTCCTACGCGGACTACCGGCCTGCGTCGTGACGGTCGTGCAGGCGATCGCCGCGGCGGCCCACGCGGCGGGCACCCGGGTCGCGTTCGGCATGCCCGGCGGCGACACGCTCCCGCTCATCGACGCGCTCGACGAGGTGGGCATCCGGTTCGTGCTGGTCCGCGACGAGGCGTCGGCGGGGTTCGCCGCCGACGCGAGCGCGCAGCTCACCGGAGCGCCCGGCTTGTGCTGCGCCACGCTCGGGCCTGGGCTCATGAACCTGCTCGGGGGCGTCGCCGGCGCCTTCCTGGATCGCGCGCCCGTGCTCGCGATCACCAGCAGCTACCGGGCGGATCGCCGAGCGAGCTACACCCACATGATGCTCGACCAAGGCGCGCTGGTCGCGGCGACGGGCAAGGCCCACTTCACGCTCAGCGCCGGCCACGCGCACGCCGAGGTGGCCCGGGCGCTCGCCGTGGCGACGTCGCCGCGGCCGGGCCCGGTGTGGCTGCAGATCCCAACGGACGTCGCGGAGGGCGACGCCGGGCCGCCGGTCCGCTGGCCCCGCAGCGATCCGTCGCCGGTGGCCGTCGACCCGGCCCGGTTGGCCGAGCTGCGTCGGCCCGTCATCTTGGTGGGCTTCGGGGGGCGTCACGCCCCGATCGACGCGTTTGCCGAGTCGCTGCGGGCGCCCGTGATCACGACCTACAAGGCCAAGGGGGCGATCCCCGAGGGGCGCGGATGGTCCGCGGGCGCGGCGTCGTTGTCGCCGGTGGTCGACGCGCTCCACCAGCGACTGCTCGCTGAGGCCGATGGTATCGTGCTGATTGGGTGGGACCCCGTCGAGGTGCGTGACCACTGGATGCCCGGCTGGCCCCAGCACACAGCGGTGTTCGTGCTCGACGATCATGTTCCGACCGACATCCCGTGCCGGATGGACGCCTTGTGGGTCGGGCCGCTCCGGGCGCTCGTGGGCGGCGTCGCGCCCGGAGCCGGCCGCAGCGGGTGGAGCCTCGCGGACGTCGCGCGGCACCGCGCCGCGGTGGACGCGGTGTTCGAGGAGGAGACGTTCGGCCCCGCGACGGTGATCCGCGCGGTACAAGCCGCGACCCCGGGCGACGTGGTGGTCACCCTCGACGTCGGCGCCCACCGAATCACGGCGTCCAACGTCTGGTTGTGCGACCGTCCCGACGCGCTCCTGCAGTCGAACGGGCTCGCGTCGATGGGGTACGGGCTGCCCGCCGCGGTCGCGGCCGCCGCGCACGGTCGTCGCGCGCTGTGCGTCACCGGCGACGCGGGCCTGCAGCTCGTCGCCGGGGAGCTCGGCACGGCGGTCGAGGTCGGCGGTACGCTCGTCGTCGTCGTGCTCGTCGACGACACGTTGTCCTTGATCGGGCTCAAGCAGCAGCGCGCCGGGCGGCAGGCCCGCGGCGTGTCGTTTCGCAACCCGGACTGGGCGGCGTTGGCGCGTTCGTTTGGGGCGCGCGGCGTCATGACGTCGTCTTCCGACGCGGTGCGCGCGGCGGTGACGCAGGCGTTCTCGGACGGCGGCGTGACGGTGATCGCCGCTCATTTCGATGCAACGCCCTATGTCAGGCAGATGTGACCGTTTCCGACCACGGGCCCGTCGCGGGCGCGGTTATCTTGCGGGCCCTTTGGTGAGGCGCTGATGGTTGCCGTATGGGCCGTAGTCGTTGGGCTCGCGTTCGCGGGGGGGCAGTCGAGCCCCAAGCCGCCGCCACCCCCCGCCGTCGACTTCTCGGTGCTGCCCCCGTCTGCGAGCGTCCGGCCTACCAACGGCGATGGCAAGCCCCACCAGGTCCACGCGCGACTGCTGGTCGACCAGGCCACGGTCACGCCGGGCCAGCCGTTCCGCGTCGGGGTGCACCTGACCCAAGATCCGGGCTGGCACACGTATTGGCGCTCCCCCGGCGATATCGGTCTTCCCACCGAGATTACGTGGCAGCTCCCGGACGGAACGGTCGTCGAGCCGTACGCGTTCCCCGTTCCGCAGCGCTTCGAGCAAGAGGGCATCGTCTCGTTCGGGTACGACGACCAGGTCCTGTTCTTCTCCACGGTCACGCTCCCCGCGACGGTCCCCGCCGGAGAGGTCGTCATCGCGGCGGACGCGCGGTGGCTCGTCTGCGAGACGAGCTGCATCCCGGGCGAGGTCAAGCTCTCGCTGCCGGTCACCGTCGGCGCCGCCGCCGCGCCCGGCCCGTTGGCCCCGATCTTCGACCACTACGCCAAGCAGCACCCCGTCGCGGCCGTCTCGGTGGCGGACCTCGCGGTGGAGACGGCGCTGAACGCGTCGGCGTTCCTGCCGGAGTCCAAGTTCCAAGCGGCCTTCTTGCTCACGTCGCCCACCGGCGCCGCGTTCGGCCCGCCGCCCGCGAAGGGCACGTGGCCGGTCTTCACGCCGATCGTCGGCTTCGACTGGATGATCACGGAGACGAAGATCTCCGCGGTCGACGGGGGTCTGCTGGTCGTCTTGTCGGGCGAGACGTTCGCGCCCGACCCGTTGCCGACCACCGATCGTATCGGTGGCTTGTTCCAGGTGGAGATCGGCGGCAAGCTCGTCCAGACCGAGATCACCACCCCGGTCCCGTGGGTCGCGGCGGGCGCCGCCGTCACCCCGTCGTCGTCTCCGCTGTGGGCCCTCGCGTCGGGTCAGGCCGCAGCCGCCCCGGTCGTCGCCGCGCCCGCGGAAGAGGCGCAGTCGCTGCCGCTGATGCTCGCGATGGCGTTGTTCGGCGGGTTGTTGCTGAACATCATGCCGTGCGTGCTGCCGGTGCTCACCCTCAAGCTGTACGGCCTCGTCGAGCAGGCGGACCTGGGCGCCGCCGGTCGGCAGCGCGCCGGCGTGGCGTATACCGCGGGCATCCTGGCTTCGTTCCTCGCCCTCGCGGGGGCGGTGATCGCGCTGCAGTCCACGCTCGGCGCGGTCGGGTGGGGCTTCCAGTTCCAGTGGCCGCCGTACGTCGCCGCGCTGGCGACCATCGTGTTCGCGTTCGGCTTGTCGTTGTTCGGCGTGTTCGAGATCCCGGCGTTCGGGGAGGACGCCGCGGCGGAGGCGTCGTCGAAGGACGGCATGGCCGGCTACTTCATGACCGGCGTGTTCGCGACCCTGGTGGCCACGCCGTGCTCGGCGCCGTTCCTCGGGACCGCGCTCGGGTTCGCGTTCAGCCAGACCGCGCCGGTGATCTTGTTGTTCTTCGGCGTCATCGGGTTCGGGCTCGCGCTGCCGTTCTTGGTGATCGCGTTCGTCCCTGCGTTGTTCCGGCTCATGCCGCAACCGGGCGAGTGGATGATCACCTTCAAGCAGCTCATGGGCTTTACGCTCGTGGCGACCACGGTGTGGCTGGTCGACGTGCTCGCCGCGCAGATCGGCTCCGACCGGGCCACCGGCTTCTTGGCGTTCCTCGTCGCGGTTGGCCTCGGGGCGTGGGTGTTCGGCCACTGGGGCGGCCTCGCGGCGTCGCGTGGGCGGCAGCTCGCG
>CAIUDO010000828.1 GCA_903897935.1 uncultured Pseudomonadota bacterium | reverse complement strand
GTGCGGCGCGTCTCGCCGCCGAACCGATACGACACGTCGTTGGCCTGCACCAGCCACACCAGCGGGTACGCCGAGTAGCCGCCACCGAGGCGCAGATCGACCTGCTTCCACGTGACCTGGTACGAGAGCGTCGCGTTCCAGGACTGCAAGAAGCTGGTGTCCTGCTGGAACGACTCACCGACGCCGAGCAGCGGGATGCTGGCGTCGCCGGTCGCTTTACCCGACAAGATGGACGAGAAGTTCAGCACGATGCTGTCGCGGCGGTTGAACCGGTAGTCGGTGGCGATCCGCAGCGTGGAGCCGTCGCCCGCGATGTTGATCGCGCTGTCTGCACGGAGCTCCGCGGAGAACTCTTCCCACTCGTCGAGCTGGGCCTGCGTGAGCCCGTACAGAGGGCGCGGCACCTTGTCGAGGTCCGGGAAGCCGGACCCACGGACCCGCAAGTAGCTGCCGCCGACGTGCACCGACCACGACGCGGTCGGCCGCATCGAGACCGTCAGGCCCGGCGACATGTACGACGCGGTGAACCCGCCGATCGGCAACACGTAGAAGCCGCTTCCGAGCGCGAAGTCGAACGGCCCCGCGCGCAGGGCGTCGAACTTGACCGTGCCGTTGTAGACCCGCAGCGCGTCCAGCACCGGGACGGTGCTGACCTGGAACCGGGGCAACAACCCGACGGAGACCGAGGCGAGCCCGACCTTCACCTCGCCCCACTCCAGGGTGTACGCGGTGAAGTCCGTCTGCGCGAACGGCTCCTGCGGGAGCAGGTGCCGCTTGGGCTCGAAGTACTCGAGGCCCTCGGTCGTGATGTCCTCAAGCTTGGCCGCTTGCTCCGGGTCGAGATCAACGGGCGGCGGCGGCGGCGGCGGCGGATCCGTCTCGGGCGCGGGGTCCTGGGCCATCGCGACGCACACCAGCGGCAACAACATCCACATCTACGCCTCCGTCCTCACGCCGACAGCATACGCCGTTCGAGCAACGCGCGACCGCGTCCGCTCGGGGCTATGCTCTCCGCATGTCCTGGCTCGACGCGGTACGTCGATGGTTCCTGCCTGCGAAGGAGCCTACACCCGAGCAGCTTCCGGCGCTTTCGCTATCGGAGCGCGCGTCCGTGCACCTCCGGGGCGCGGGGCTTCGGGTCGCGCTGCGGCCGCTCGGCGACGACGCGTGGGCCGTCGTCGCGACGCCCGTCACCGCGGCGGACCTACACGACGAACCTGAAGGATCGTGGATCGACGGGGTCCCGGTCGCGGTGGAGGGTGACGACCGCGCCCGCCTCGACGGCGTCACGCTCGACTTCGACGGCGCACGCTTCCTCGTCTCGATCGACATCGAGGTCGTCGCGCGGGAGACCCCGAACCCAGACGGCCGTATGTACCTAACGAACCGCCGCCTGTGCGCGAGCGGCGTCGCGTTCTTCAGCGACCCGGAGCGGGGCCCCCGCCTCGCGCGGCGGGTGCTCGCGGTGCCGGGGGTGCGGGCGGCGCTGTTCCGCGACAATGTCGTCACCGTCGAGCGTGCCCGCGGCGCGTCGTGGCGCGGGATCGACCAGGAGGTAGGCGCGGCGCTCCGTGAGCACTTCTTGTCGCTCGGGTCCGCCGTGGTACGGTACGCTGCAAATGACCGGGACGAGGCCCTTGCTCGTGACGTCGAAACAGTCATCGAACGTGATCTCCTACCCATGATCCACCGAGACGGCGGCCACCTCGAGCTCGTCGACGTCACCGACGGCGTCGTCCAGGTTCGGCTGCAAGGCGCCTGCCGGAGCTGCCCGGCTGCCGCCGCGACGCTGCAGCAGGGGGTGCTCGTGGGGCTGCGCCGCGCGCTCGGCGATCGGGTGCGGCAGGTCGAGCAGGTGGCCGACTGATGCCGCGCTGGCTGCCAGAGCACCGCTCAGGTATCCTCCCGTCGCCTGCCGGCGGGTCCCGCGCGAGGACGACGTCGCTCCTCGG
>CAIUDO010000827.1 GCA_903897935.1 uncultured Pseudomonadota bacterium | reverse complement strand
TGGAGGAGGTCGAGGAGGCGCCCCCGGACGAGGAGATCGAGGACGCGACCGAAGGCATCGGCGCGTTCCAGCCGTTCGCGGCGGTGCGTCGCGCGGTGGCACCCAAGCGGACCAGCACGGCCCCCGGGGTGGACGCGGCGGCGTGGGGTCCTGCGGTCAAGATGGGCACGAACCTGCGCATCCAGTCCGCGGCGGGCCATCGGGCGGCGGTGATCCAGCTCCGTCCCGGGCTCCACCTCGTCGCCGAGATCCCCGAGGCGGCGACGCGGACCGAGTTCGGGCTCGCCCCGCTGCTCGCGCCGATGATGGTCAACGCGGCCCGTGCGGCCCTCGACGAGCCGCCCCGTGAGCGGCGGGGGCCGCTCTCCGCGCTGTTCCGTCGCCGCCAGGATGCTCCGGTCCGGTACGTCGAGGTCCAGCAACAGGCACCCGCGCCTGCCCCGCCCGCGCTCCCTGCACCTGTCTCGGACACCGTGTTGGTTCCCGCGCCCGACGTCGGGTGGGCCGATGACCGGTCCGTCGCGGCGGCGTACGGCTGCCAGTGCCGGGAGCGGCGGTGAGCGGCTTCGTGCCGACCTGGTCGGACGTGAAGGACGCGTGGTCGGCCGGCTGGAAGGCCCTCGCGGCCGGCGCCAACGTCACCCACGCGCGGGCCGCTGAGGCCGACCCGACCGGCACGCTGTCGCGGGTGTCGTCGTTCCTCGACGCGCTCGCGGACAGCCGGGCGTCGCTGGACCGGGTGGCGGCCCGCCTGCCGAATCCCCCCACGACGCCCCAGGACGTTGCCTTCGTCGCGCAGCATCGAGCCCTCGAAGCCCGGTACCAGGACCTCGCGGCGGGGTTGTTCTCCGACGCCGCGGTCGCGACCACGCCTGTGGTCGGCGTGGCGCCCGTGATCGTCGTGGGTGGGCTCGCGATCGGCGCGATGGGCGTCGCGTGGGCGATCGCGGCGTACGAGTACGCGATGAACCTGCGCGAACAGACGGCGCTCGCCGAGCGCGAGCTCGAGGCGCGCGTCGCCGCGAGCAAGGAAGGGCGGGCGCTCCCGCCGTCGACCTTGCCGCCGCCGGCGCCGGGGGTGGCGGACGACAAGGCGGTGTGGGTGCTGGGCGGATTGGCGGCGGCGGCGGCGCTGTTCGCGTTGCCGGTCCTCGTGGGGAGGTGAGCGTGGCGGACGGACCGAAGAAGTTCCGACTCGACTTCGTGAACGCGGCCGAGGACGTCCCGGGCTTGATCCGGGCGTACGGTCGGGCGTGCAACGGCGAGTTCGCGCTGGTGCTGCGCCCACCGGAGACGCGTGGCGTGCTCGTGCTCGTGCGCAAGAAGGAAGGAGCGCTGTTCTGGCGCGGCTTTGGCCAGGACCATCCAGGGATGCCGTCGACGTCGATCGCCGCGGCGGACGCGGTCGCGCTGGTCAAGACGGAGCAGCGCGCGCTCGGGCGGTCGCGCCCGATCACGTTGCGCGGCCAGTGGGCGGGCTGGTTGCACTGCGACGCCGGGACGCCGCGCGTCGAGCTGGTGCGCAAGCTGGCCGCCTACGGGACATTGCGCGTGGTGTCGGATCCGACGGCCGGCTGGACGTGGACGGTCGAGCGGACGGAGAAGTGGTTCAGCGAGCCGGGGACGGACACCGGGAAGGCGTCGACGCTGATCAAGGCGATCGAGGCGGGTCTTGCGAGGGCGATGGGGCTGCTCGGGGAGGCGTGCTCGATGCGGGACAGTCGTCGACGGGCGGCGTACGACACGTCGTACGCGGCGGAGCACCCGATCAAGCCGGCACGGGAGGGCAAGGACCCGACGGATCGGTTCGCGCCAAAGACGTCGGCGCCGGCGAAGGCGGCGACGGGCGGGTGGACGAGGATCGACGGGGCCGAGCTGCCGGACGCCGAACCGATCGCGCGGCCGTCGCGGGCCGTGAAGGCGCGGTTGAAGGCCGGCGGGTTGGTGCACGACGCGGGCGCCGGGTCGTATCTCGGGACGTTGGTAGCGGACTTCGGCGGGGTGTCGGCGGGCGGGTTGGTGTTCCGGCCGGCGGAGGGCGGGGCGGTGTTCGTTGCGGCGGCGCCGGCGCCAGCGGCTCGTCCGGCCGCGCCACCTGCGCCAACGCACACGCCAGCTGCGCCGCCCGCGTCGCCGGGGCCGCGGAAGCGCCGCACCGCGAAGGAAACGAGCGAGCCGGACGCCGCGAAGGACAAGGCCCTCCTCGACGCGTTCAGCGCCGCGCTCGCTGGCGCCATGCGAGGTTGAAGCGCGCCCGGATCCCAGCCCAATCGCGGCGAATGAAGCCGAAGTAGACCGTGCTGACAGGGCTCTGGCGGGCACGAAGTTGCATGGCGACACACGATTGCCTCTTTCCAGTTCGGCGTCCCCGTTGTACGACCCTCAAGTAGCGGCGGAGGGTGCGTGGCGGCGTGCAGGCGTGTGTCCGGTGTCGTAGCGATAGAGACGACGAACGCCGTGCAGGCGGGGCTTCGGGTCCAGGTGCTTGCCTTCGAGCGCCGTCGTGGTGCGTTCGTCGTCGGCGAGGCACTCACGGACGACGAGGGCGCGTTTTCGATAGATTTGGGCGGCCTGTCGCCGGATCTCGCGGTCGCGGCGCTTGGCGTTCGTGTTCTGGATGGGCTGCTCGAGCTGACCGCGCACGGTGACGTGCGCTGGCCGGCTTCGTCCGACGCGACCGGCTTGTCCATCTGCGTCGCGTGGCCCGAGGCTTGCGACCCCCCTGTACCGGAGCCGCCCGGCCAGATGGGCACTGGGATCCACGGGCGTGTCGTTCATGCGGACGGCACCGCCTCGCCAGCCTGACGGTTTCGTTGTGGGACGTCGGGTTCAATGGCGAAGCCCAGCTTGGCGCATCGGCGACGACCAACCAGGACGGCTGGTTCGCCCTCGCCGCCGTCACCAGCCCGCCGACCCGCAACCTGTACGTGAAGGTGTTCCAGGGCAACCCCGCCGTGCTGGTCGGCCGGTCCAAGGTGTCGTTCGAGTACACCGGCGGGGCCCTCCGATTCGAGGTGACCGTCTGCGAGACATCCCTCCGCGGACCGTCCGAATTCGCAAGGATCAGCATCGATCTTTCCAAGGTCATCTTCCCAGGCTCCCCGTCGCATCCGGCGGCGAACCTTCCAGCGACCCTGGCGGCGCTCGACACCCGGAAGGTGGCGTGGTGCGCTGGACGCACCACTTGGGACCTCACCCACATCGCCGACCGCGCCCGAGCCGAGGTGCTCGCCGTGGAGACCGGCGTCGGCGCGGAGCCGTTGTACGGCCTCCTTCGCGCGGGCGGACCTCGAACCGCGCGGGAGATGCTCTCGCGCCCGCTCTCCCTCATCGAGGGTGTGCTCGCGCGGGCCCAAGCCGCCAACATCATCGGTTTGGCGGTTGTTCTTCAGGACGTGCTCGACGACGTGGTGGCGTCCGCGGCTGTTGCCGCTCAATCCGCTTCCGCAGACGACTCCTTGGGTCAGATTCTGCGCGCGTCCCCCAGCCTGACGTCGACGAAGGTGGACGCGTTCTGTGCGCTGTTCGCCTCCTTCGACGGCTCCGTTTCCGAGTTCTGGGCCGCGGCGGCGGCCCTGGCCGACTTCACGACGGCCGATCTGGCCGAGGCCCGTCGCATGGTCACGCTCGGGTCTCTGGCGCTCGGCAACGCCCAATGCGTGACGGCCATGCTCTCAGAGCTCGGAACAGGCGATCCTAGCGTATTGCCCACGTGGAGCGACACGACCTGGGACGATGCGCTGGACACCATCCTCGACGCGGACCTGCCCGCGGGCCTGGCGGGGACCACCATTACCGAACAGCGAACAACCCTGCGCACGATGCTGAAGGAGCACGCGGCCAGGGCGTTCCCGGCGACCGTCGTTCGTGCGACCCTCGACGGTCCGGTCGGCGACACGCTCGGGGTGCGTACGCTCGTCCAGAACCCTCTGAACGCCGGGCTCGACGTATCCAAGGTCAAGCTCTACCCAAATTCGCTCGATGTGGCCTGGACGTCAGGCTCCGAGGCGGACGAGCTTGTTGCGCTGATGGCGACGCAGCGGCTCGTGCGACTCGCGCCTGTGTCCGACGCGGGCGGCGCGCTCGAACGGATGACGGCCACCGGCGCACGGTCGGCGGCGGATGTCACCCGGATGGGCAAGGCCCGGTTCACCGCTCGGTATGGCGCCGGGTTCGAGGCCGAGGCGGCCGAGGTGTTCGGCAAGGCCCAGACCTTGAGCGCGATGGCGTCGTCGCTGTTTCTGGCCGCCCATCCCGCCCTCGGGGCGGCCCCGTTCACCTTCGTGCCCACGCAGCCCGTGGTGGTGGACGACGCGATGATCCCAGGCTGGGGGTCGTTGTTCACGCCGCCCGGCGGGACCCGCTGCTCGTGGTGCGGGTCGATCCATGGTCCGGCCGCCTACTTCGTGGACCTGTTGGCGTGGCTGTCGGCGCGCACCCGGCCCGAGGGGTCCCTCTCGGAGTTCCCGACGGCGCTGGACCTCCTGTTCGACCGCAGGCCCGACCTCGGCGATCTCCAGTTGACCTGCGAGAACGCCGACCGCGCGCTGCCCTACATCGATCTGACCCTGGAGATCCTGGAGGCAGTCGTCGAGCCCGGGACGATCCCCGCGTTCGACAGCGAAGCGACGACCCCCGAGATGCTCGCCGCCCCACAACACGACACGGCGGGCGCCTACACGACGCTGTCGACGGCGACGCGCTCGCCCATCCTTCCGTTCCATCGCGACCTGCACGTGGTTCGGGCGCACCTCGCGTACTTCGGCGTCCGGCGTGCCGACGTCATGCGAACCCAGCTCGACCTCGTGTCGGCCCCGACTGCCGCCGAGGTTGCCTGGGAGGATCTGGGCCTGTCGGACCAGGGCGCCCTCGCCATCACGTCCAGCGGCGTGGCGGAGACTGAGTTCTGGCCAGGTATCGTCGGCGCGTCGCCGCTTACGGTGGGTGCGTTCCGCCGGGCGACGGGGCTCGACCTCCAAGGCATCCTGGATCTGCTGCACACGTCGCTCGCGAACCCGAGCGGGGCGCTCGCGGTGGTCATGGCGACGGGAGGCGATCCCTACGACGTGGCCTCGTTCGAGATCCGTCGGCTGGACGGGTCGTCGTGGGCGGACCTGACGACCGACGACTTCACCCGGATGCGGCGCACGATCCGGCTGCGCAACGCCGCCGGCTGGTCGTTTCTCGACCTCGACCGCGTCGGGACGCTGCTCGGCTCTGAGGGAGACATCCCCTGGAACGACGACACGTTGACCTTTGTGGCCGATCTCAGCCGACTTGCAGCGCAGACGGGGCGGTCGATCAAGGAGCTGTGCGGCTGGTTCGGGCCCCTCGATCGTAAGGAAGACCGCGCGACCAAGGACGTCCCGGACCCGTCCCACTACGCCGACCTGTTCCTCAACCGCTCCCTGTTCCCGACGAGCGTTCAGGCAGAGACCACGTTCCCGTTCGGACTGAACAGTACGGGCGAGATTGGCCCCGAAGAGCCTCCCGATCCTCCCGAACTTCCATCGTTGATCGCAGACCACGCGTCCGACATCCGGTCGGTCCTGCAGGTGTCGGAGGCTGATTTTGCCGAGCTGCTCACGGCCGACGTCGACATCGGCCTGGCGCCTTCGGGGCCGGACGCCACGCTGACGGTCGCCAACTTGAGCGCGTTGTACCGGTGGTGCGCGCTCGCGCGGGTCCTGCGTGTTCGGCCCGTCGAGGCCGTGCGGCTCGCGATCCTCATCACCGGGAGCGCGTCACCGGACCCGTTCACTGCGCCGTCGGTCACGTGGGACTTCATCGATCGGGCTCGCGCGTTGCGGTCCGCGGGGTGGTCGGTGGCGGAGCTCCGCTACGTCGTGACCCACGAGGACGCCTCCCTCGTGGGGCCAACCGACGACTGGCTACGGGGCGTGCTCGGCAGGATGCGGGACACCCTGCGCGCCCTCCCCGAAGGCACCATCGCCGACGCGGCGCGTGACGCGCTGGCGCGGCAGATCGCGGACGAGCTTGGTGTGCCTCGTGGCTCGATCGACGCGCTCGACCTCGCGATGGTGCTCGGCGGGACGCTCGATGCGCCGTTCTTTGCGGCGGAGGCGACGGTCGACCTTGCTGCCGGCACGTTCGAGACCGCCGGTGAGGCCTCGTTCACCCTCAACGTAGATGCGGGTGTGCTCATTGCCGGCACCGCGGTCTCCATCGCGACGGCCACGCCGTTCGCCTTGTCTGGGTCGACGGTGTACCCGGGTGCCGCTGCGGTGGTGGGCGCCGGTACGATTACGCTCCCGGATGCGGTCGCGGTCGCTGCTTCTGGAACCCAGGCCGAGCTCCCGAGCGGCACGACGGTCCAATATGCGGGGGGCAGCCTCGTCCTCACGGCAAACACCGAGGTGACGCTTTCCGAGACCATCGAGGTGCAGTCGACGTTGGTATTTGCGGATCCCCCGGAAGTCGTGACGCATCTGTTGGGCCGGTTCCTACGCCACGAGTTCGTGACGGCCGCTTCGGATCCCGCGGATCCGTGGGGCGACATCACCCGGACCGGGCCGTACGCATCCGACTTCCTCGTCCTCGAAGCGATGGTCAAGGCGTGCTTCGTCCAGCGAAAGCTCGCCGCCGACGAACCCGAGCGGTCCGCCTGGGTCGCGCGCGCGGCCGCGTGGTCGCTGCTCGACCCATCGACGCTGCTCGTCGGACCGCTCGACGACCGGCTCGGCGCCGCGCCCGCGACGTTCGAGCGCTTGTGGTCCACCATCCTCCTGTTCGGCCAGCGATCGCGGCTGCCGGGCGCGACGCCGACGTTCGCAGAGGTCGTCACCGACCCGAGCCCGAGCACCCTGGCCTTGCGGACCGGGTGGGACGAAGCGGAGGTTACGGCCGCGTTCGGGACGGTGTCGTCGGCGTCGTCGCTGTCTGCCGGGCTGGACCGCATGCACCTCGCCCGACGGATCGGCGTGGCACCCGCCACGCTCACCGAGTGGTCGGTCTCGGCGGGCGACATCACCACCGCGGTGGCGGACCAGGTCGTCGGGGCGGTTCGCGCCCGGCACCCCGACGCGGACGCGTGGGCGCGGGTAGCGCGCCCGCTCCGGGATCAGGTCCGCAAGGCGCAGCGCGACGCGTTGGTGGCGTTCCTGCTTGCGGAGAGCCAGTTGGCGGACGGCCCGATCGAGACGGTGGACGACCTGTACCAGGTCCACCTGATCGACGTCAGCATGAACCCCGAGATGCTGACCAGCCGCATCGTCCAGGCCTCCGCCACCGTGCAGTTGTTCGTCCATCGCGCGTTGTTCGGCTTGGAGCCCGGCGACACGCCGCTGTACTTCAACGACGACGACCGCGCCGAGTGGGAGTGGATGCGAACCTACCGGGTCTGGGAGGCGGCCCGAAAGGTGTTCCTGTACCCGGAGAACTGGATCGAACCGAGCCTCCGGGACGACAAGACGCCGTTCTTCGTCGACCTGGAGCGCGACCTCGCGCAGGGGGACGTGAGCGACGACCGGGTCGAGCAGGTCATGCTCGCCTACCTCGATCGCCTGCGGAACGTCGCCACGCTGAAGGTCCTCGCGTGCCACCACGAGGTCACCGCGGACGCGGACGGGTCGACGGACCGCTTCCACGTGTTCGCGCGCACCCACGGCGACCCGCCCACTTACTGGTATCGCTGGCGCGAAGCCGGCTTGTGGAGCCCGTGGACGGAGGTCAAGGCGGGCATCGTCGGCACCCACCTCGTCCCGGTGGTGTTCGAGCGTCGCCTGCTGCTGTTGTGGGCGGAGTTCCAGGAGTCCCTGGCGGACGACGAGAACGACGAGCCGCAACAGTGGTGGGACATCTCGCTCGCCGTCTCCGAATACAACGACGGCGTGTGGTCCCCGAAGCGGTTGAGCCCGACGCCCCTGTCGCTGCGCTCGACGTGGATGAGCGACTTGTACCTCGCCCGCGGACCGGTCGAGCGGTACGGGTTCGTCAGCGCCATCGCCGGTTCCACGTTGACGGTCCGGTGCATCGGATACGACTTCAGCGCGTGGGGAGGCACCTACTTCGACCTCGGCGTTTTCGAGCTCGATCCGTGCACGATGGTGTTCGAGGCCACGATGACCGAGTCCGAGACTGAGACCACGCGGGTCGCCCTCGAGCCGCCGCGCTGGGACGCCCCGCAGTTCAGCCTGCTCAACTTCGTGTACATCACCGAGATCGAGCAGATGTTCGTGCACCGCGCGCAGGTCGACGACGACGGCGCGATCGTCGGCAGCTCGGTGCCGGTGGGGGTGTTGCGGCAGGTCGGCAGCAGCGGCCTCGCGCTGGTGGCTCCTTCGCAGTTTCACGACTTCGTGAGCCAATCGCCGTTTATCGTCACCCTGGACGAACGGGTGTACTTCGTGTCTCGCGACACCGAAACGGCGCTCGACGCCACCGCGGTGTCCGAGGAGCCTGACGTGGCGGCCGTGTGGTCGTTCCGGGAGGGCACCTACGTCGCGGCGGCGAGCCAGGTCACCCCAGCCACGGATGAGGAGTTGGAGGCCATCGCTGTGCTGGTGCCGGCCGCCGAGGAGCGGTCCGCCGTGACGACTGTCGACCGGTTGCGGGCGGTGGACGCGTCGCTCGTGGTGTCCAAGCCAGAGACCGCGCCTGCCCCTGACGCGGGGGGCTACCGGTTCTCGGTGTTCCACCACCCCTACGCGTGCCGGTTCATCGAGGAGGTGCGCCGGAACGGCGTGTTCGGCCTGCTCGACCCCGACCCGCAGGGTGTCGCGGGCGACTTGTTCCGGCAGAAGCTGTCCGGCGACCCGGATGACTTCGAGAACCGGTACGACCCGACCGGGCGCGTGGCCGAACCGTACCCGTTCGCCGACATCGACTTCTCGGTGGAAGGCGCCTACGCCCAGTACAACTGGGAGGTGTTCTTCCACATCCCGTTCTACCTGGCGGACCGGCTCGCCGACGCCGGGCGGTTCCAGGAGGCCTTCGACTGGCTGCACACGATCTTCGACCCGCGGACCCGCACGTCGGCGTCGGCGTCGGGGGTCTCGGAGCTCGTTGAGCAGGCGCAGTGGTGGAAGGTCCGGCCGTTCCTGGAGCCCGCCAGCCAGCCGGTCACCGACTGGATCGCGTTCACCGGGGCGGATGGGGACGTCGCCGCGCAGGCGGCGTTCGAGGCGCAGGTGGCGGCGTGGCGGGAAGAGCCGTTCAACCCGCATCGGCTCGCGCGGCTCCGGCCCGGGACGTACCCGCGCGCCGTCGTGATGAAGTACGTCGACACGCTGATCGCCTGGGCGGACCACCTGTTCACGAAGGACACGCTGGAGACGATCAATGAGGCGATCCAGCTCTACGTGTTCGCCAAGCAGGTGCTCGGGGACCGCCCCGAGCTGATCGACGACGTCGAGCCGCCCACGCCGAAGACCTGGAACGAGCTCGTGTCCGAGGCGAGCATCGACCCGTTCGGCAACCCGTTGGTGGCGTTGGAGAACGCGTCGTTCAACCCGACGTTTGCGCCTGCGCGCCACACAGCCGCCCCGGCGATGGTCGGGCTCGGCATGAGCCCGTACTTCTGCGTGCCGTACAACCCGAAGCTGTTGTCGTACTGGGACGTGCTCGAAGACCGGCTGTTCAAGGTGCGGAACGGGCTGAACATCGCCGGCGTCGCGCGGTCGCTCCCGTTGTTCCAGCCCCCGATTGACCCCGCCATGCTGGTGCGGGCGGCGGCGTCGGGGGTCGACCTCGCGATGGCGCTGTCCGACACGGCCGCGGTGGGGCCGTACCGGTTCTCCGTCATGCTCGGCCGCGCGCAGGCGTTGGCGGGCTCGGTGCGGGGCCTGGGTCAAGCGTTGCTGTCGGCGCTGGAGAAGCGCGACGGTGAGGCGCTCGCGCTGCTGCGTCAGCAGCACGAAGCCGCCGTGCTCGACGCGGTGCGTGGGGTGCGGGAGCGGCAGATCGACGAGGCCCAGGAGGCGCTCGCGGGGTTGAAGGAGAGCCGGCGCGGGGTCACGCAGCGCATTGGGTATTACGAGGGTCTGATCGACAAGGGCTGGAACACCGAGGAGATTGGAGCATCGGCGCACACCACGATCGCGTCGGGTTCCGAGATTCAAGCGCTCATTCTGCGTGGCATTCAGGGTGGCGTAGCCTCCATTCCGCAGGTTTTTGCAGGCCTTGGGGCTGGAGTGGAGATGGGCGGCCACCAGTTGGCTGCCGTCTACGGCGCCATGGCGCTCGGCTTCGAGGTTCAGGCTGCGACTTCGCGAGGAAAGGCAGCCTACCTGAGCACGACTGGGTCCTATCGTCGACGGGAAACGGAGTGGGCGTTCCAAGTCCGTAGCGCGGAGCGCGAGCTCGCCGCCATCGAGAAGCAGATCGCAGGCGCCGAAATCCGACTCGACGTCGCGCGCCAGGAGCTTCGCAACCACGACCTCCAGATCCGGCACAGCGCCGAGGTCCGCGAGTGGATGGAGCGCAAGTTCACGAACCAGGACCTCTACGACTGGATGGTCGG